>JALOMC010000280.1 GCA_025455665.1 Chitinophagaceae bacterium
GGCAGCGGTAACCTCTTCAAAGATCCCAACTACAAAGCAGGCATTGCTGCCGGCGGCTTTGCCAACATCAAGCTTGATCGTCACTTCAGCCTGCAGCCGGAATTACTCATCAGTTCCGAAGGTTCGCTGCAGGATGGCGTGATTGGCAGTGGCAATAATTTTGTAAACGTATTCAAAACCAGCCTGCTTTACCTGCAGCTGCCAGTGATGCTGCAATACAACACAGGTGGAGGTTTTTATGTAGAGGCAGGTCCGCAGATCGGCTTTTTGCTCAACAGCGAACTGGAGAACAAATTTCCTGGTACCGGCAATCCGGCTACGATAGATTTGAAAGATGCGACCAAGGGTATGGCCTTTGGGCTGGGTGCAGGGCTGGGCTATAACCTGAAGGGTGGATTTGGGTTTGGTGCCCGCTACACAGCTGGCCTGAGCAATGTGTACGATGGCGCTTCAAACATTGAACTGAAAGGAAGCAACATTTTCGTCGGCATCCATTACCGCTTTGGCGGCCGATAACGATACTACGGTGTGGTGAGCGTAGGTGATCCGAGCCGCCTCCATTTAGTTGGGGGTGGCTCATTTTTTTGCGGATAGGTGCAGAATACTCACCATGGTCTCGCCTTCGCCTGGCAGCTGTACAGCTTGCTGCAGGTGCAAAGTGGTCGCTGGTAGCAGCGCCTCTACAAATGGGATGGCCGACAAGCGTTGCGGTGTGCTCAGCCATACTTCGGCGCCCAATTGGCGGGCATGCTGTATGCCGGCCAACAGCTGATCAAACGCAGCCGGTTCATAGTTCACATCGCTCAATAGCAGTACCTGCGGCATGCGGCTTAGCATGGTCAGCCAGGTCCAGTTGAATACACGACAGCGTAGCCCGGCGTGTACGTGTAGCAGGCGCCCATTGGCAGCGGCCAGCGCTACGGCCGCCGCTTCGGCATCGGTACAGTACACCCGGCGGGCATACCTGGCTGCCACCAGTACAGTACACCCGGCGGGCATACCTGGCTGCCACCAGTGAAGGCACGGCAAGCCCGGCACCCAGCTCCAGCACAGTACGCCCGGCTACCAGCTGCGGATGCAGCTGTATGTGCTGCGCCAGGGCCACTGCGGCCGGCCACAAGCGGGCCCAGTAGGCTGGGGCGCCAGTAAGCTGGCTCAGGGCCGACGGATGCGGGGCCTGCAGGCTGATAGCGCCCGGCGCCAGTGGTACAGTAAGCGAGATATAGCTGCCGGCCATGCACGGCAAAGATGCGGCTTTCGGCAAGCCCTGGCAGTTTCAGGCTATCAGGCTGGACGCGGGGCGCTCCACCATGGCAAGCACTTGCTCCAATGTGCTGCGCACATCATTGGCTGGCTGCACAATGGCAGGTTTTGACCGCTGAAGCCATTGCCGAATATCGGAGGCAAAATGATCGGTATCGGCGTCCTCCAGCACGGTTACACCCATTTGCTGCAGGGCTGCCGCATTGCAGCGCTGCTCATACTGGCCTCTGATGGGAATGCTCATCAGGCGCTTGCCCAGGTACAGGGCCTCTGCCGGTGTTTCAAAGCCGCCGCCTGTAATGATGCCCTCGCAATGCAGCAGGCTTTGGTTGAACAGTTCATTATCGATGGGAAAAAAGCTGATGTTTCCCACCCGCTCGGGCCGCTGAGTGCCGTGCAGGAACCAATGAAAATGCACATCGGGCAGGGCCTGCAGGTGGTGCTCAATGCAATGGCGCTGGTAGGCACTCAGATACACCGTGATGTGTCCCTGGTTGCTACTATCGGCCTGCTGGAAAATGTCTTTGATAACCGGAGGGTAGATAAAAGAATCGTAGGGCTGAAAATGCAGTCCGATGTAATGGGTGGCGGGTGCATACCGTTTCAAAATCAGCTCACCCATCAGGCTTTTGCTGGTGGGCCGGGGGGTATGCGCACTCATAAAGCTGGCCTGGTGGCCAAACTGAATGGAGGGCACTCCCTTGATAGCACAGGCTTTGGCAGTAATGAAGTCGAAATCATTGATGATCACATCGTAGTTCTCAACCGGCAGCTGGCGGGCTTCGCGGGTGGCCCTGAACAGGCTGTTTTCCCGAAACATCTTCTTGTAATCGAGCCCACCACACGTGCTGTAAAAAAGGCTGAGCCCTTTGCTACGATAGCGAATGGGCAAGGGTGCTTCTAGTGTGGCATTGGCACCGCTCAGCATCACATCTACCTGTCCGTAGCGCTGCAGGTAGGGCAGCAGTTGTATGGCCCTGCTGATGTGTCCATTGCCAGTGGCTTGTACTGCGTAAAAAATCTTCATGGCAAAAATCAGATGAGCTGCCGCTGGTAAGCAGGCAGCCAGGTTAGTAATCCAGCACCAGCGAGTGGATGTACAGCATCACCTCTTCGCTCACTACATTCAATCGAGGCTTTTCGTACTTCATGGGGCGTGTTTTGGGTGTGCTCCGCTCATCGTATTGGTACAGGTGCCAGTCGTTGTTGTAATACTCGAGGGCTGTCAGGTTTTCAATCCAGTCGCCGCTGTTCAGGTAGCATACGCAGCCTTTATGGGTACTCACCATGCGCTGTTGTGGTTGGTGAATATGGCCGCAAATCACGTAGTCGTATTTCTTTTCTATCGCCAGTTCTGCGGCTGTTTGTTCAAAATTATCGATCCACGATACGGCCTTTTTTACGCTGGCTTTTACCTTTTTGCTGAAGCTCATTTTTTCGCGACCCACCAGCTTCAGCGTCCAGTTGATAAAGCTATTCAGCAGTATCAGCAGGTCGTATCCTTTGCCACCCAGTTTGGCCAATAGTTTAGCACTGCCTTTGGTAGTGGCATCAAATACATCGCCATGAAAGATCCAGCACATCTTGCCGTTGATCTCCATGACCAGTTTATCGGTGATCTGAAAATTGCCAAGCGTCAGGTCGCTGTATTTGCGGAGAAGCTCATCGTGATTGCCGGTGATGTAAACAACGCGGGTACCTCCGCTGGCCATGCGGCATATTTCACTGATCACTTCCAGGTGAGCGGCCGGGAAGTAACGCTTGCTGAAGTTCCAGATATCGATGATATCGCCATTGAGAATGAGCAGCCGCGGCTGTATACTCCGCAAGTAATGCAGCAGCTCGTGGGCGTGGCAACCGTAGGTACCCAGGTGTACGTCGCTGATGACGGCCACATCAAGGGAACGCTTTTGCATAATAATTCGTTTATCAAAACTCTCCAGCGCCTATTAACCCAAGGTTATACAGCTGTTAACCAATGCTTACTCAATTGTTAGCAAATGGTAAACTTGCCTTGGTTATAACAATACTTTATTTCCCAAACCGGCATTTTGATGACTGGTATAACTAAATTGTACGTGATAACGAAATTGCCAAGTCAAAAATCATTGGATGATGAAACACACGATCTTCTCGGCATTGATACTCTGTAGCATGGCGGTGGTAGCCCAGCAAAATGATCTGCAGGTGAGGGTGCTGGCCAACGCCTACCAACCCGGCGACACACTACGTTTCACAGCGCTGCACCCTGAGTGGAAGGCAAAGAAAAAGTCGGGCACCATCAATGTGTTCATGGAGGATGTAGACCACCAGGCCTTTTGGCGTCTTCGGTACCCAATGCTGGAAGGTGAGGCCATTGGCGATTTGGTGCTGCCCGAAAACCTTCCCGGCAACTACTATGCATTGCATTTTAAGTTGCAAGACGATTTCTTTTCGATATCAGGCAGAGTGCTAAGCGACTACAAGGATCAGGCAATTAAAGTGACTGTGATGCTGGCTGACAAGCAACTGCTTAGTGAAAACATCAGCTTGGACGAAAACAAGGCCTTTTCGATGAAGAAGATGCTGTTTGCTGATCAGGCCAAGTTCTTTTTTGCGCCAGCCAAAGCCAACCGCACCAACGATTTGCAGGTGGAGCTGAACGTATCGCTTGACAGTACCTATCAGCCGGTAGATGACACCATGACGATGGTGACGATTGGTACACCATCCGTTGCTGCGCCACCCGTTGCTTACCGGTTCAACCCCCTGCTGTTTGGCGATGGCGATGAAGGGACCCTGAAGAGTGTGGAAGTAATTGGCAGGCGAAAAACACCAGGCGAAAAATTTGAAGACGAGCGGGTGACCGGTATGTTTCGAACGCCAGATGCGGTGAGCTTTGATGGTACCGAAAGCAATCAGTTTATTGGGTGGAGCAATGTACTGGATTGGCTCAAGGGCCGCGTAGCTGGCTTAAATGTGCAGCCTGCCGGCGATGCAATAAACTATGCGCTGACATGGCAGGGTGGGCAAACGGCTTTGTTTTTAAACGAAATGCAGGTAGATGCCCAAACGCTGACCATGGTACCCATGGCCGATATTGCCTACATAAAGGTGATGCGGCCGCCGTTTTATGGCGCCTACCTGGGCGGCGCCGGCGGCGCGGTATGTGTGTATACCAAGGATGGCAGCAATGGTATTTTCAACGGCCCGCGGCACAGCTTTGTGGTAAATGGCTACACGCCCGAAACATTCAGGCTGCCGGTAAAAGGCCGATGATGAAAGCATAGAGGAACAGTCTATCAAAGCCTGCTCCTGCAGGCTTTTTTCGTATTGGCCCTGCTGTTGCTGCTCGGCTGCCAAACACTACCTTTGCCGCCCTGAACCAGTAAAGGTTTTTTTGTGTATGAGCCAGCAACTAAGCGAACAAGAACTGATCCGTCGGGAAAAACTGGAAGCCCTCAAAGCCGCAGGGATCGAGCCGTATCCTGCTGCCCTTTATCCGGTCAACAGCTATTCTACCGATATCAAAGAAGGCTTTAGCGAAGAGAGGAAAGACGACTTTGCCAACGTGTG
>JALOMC010000281.1 GCA_025455665.1 Chitinophagaceae bacterium
TGGTTGGAAATCAGGCTTTTACATGCGGCCGGTAGACCGAAAAGTGATGCTGAAGAGCGACTACCTGCGCAAAGAAGCCGAGCTGTTTATCGACTTTGTAAGCCGTGGCGAAGACATACAGGCCAACAAGTTTATGTGCAAGAGCCTGCGGGAGATCAACGAGGGATCGGTGTTTTTGAATGACTGGGTGTATGAGCAAACCGGCGACCTGCTGAAAGCTGGCAAGCTGGTGGGACTGCTGGGCGGCGACCACAGTACTGCGCTGGGCTACTGGCGGGCGCAGGCCGATCAGCACGCTGATTTTGGCATTTTGCAAATAGATGCCCACTGCGACCTGCGGCCGGCCTACGAATTTTTTAAGTACAGCCACGCCAGTGTGGTGTACAATGCGCTGAGCGAAATACCGCAACTGAAAAAAGTGGTGCAGGTAGGCATCCGCGACTACAGCAAGGGAGAATGGGACTACGTGCAGCAGCATGCTGACAGGGTGACCTGCTACCTGGACCGCGACATCAAAGACCGTATGTACGAAGGCACCAACTGGCGCAGCATCTGCGATGAAATAGTGGCACAGCTGCCGCAAAAAGTGCACATCAGCTTTGATGTAGATGGATTGGACCCGAAACTATGCCCGCATACCGGTACCCCTGTACATGGGGGCTTTCAGGCCGATCAGGTAAACTATCTTTTCCGGCGGGTGCTGCAAAGTGGCCGTACCATTATTGGTTTTGACCTGGTAGAAATAGGCGTGGGAGATACCAACTGGGATGCAAACGTAGGAGCCCGCGAACTTTGGAAACTGTGCAACCTGATGATTGGGAGCAATCACTAACCTTTGCCCATGCAGCCCGCTACGCCACCGCCATCCGATGAATTCGATTTTGTCATTACCCTCAAATCGAACAGTCACAGGGCCATCAATATTACCAGTCAGGTGCTGCTGGTCATTTTTTTGATCAGCTATTTCCAGTTTTTGTTTCGGGTGGGCATGTTTGGCAGCAATTTGTGGCTCACGCTGATCCCGGTATTCATCATTGGGTTGTGGCTTTATGGTTGGGTGCGCAGCAGTCGGCCCGGTTTTCAGGTACACTACCGGTTGGAGCTGATGATGTCTGCCATGGGGTGGATCTTTTTGCCGATTTTTCCGGGCCACCTGTTGATGGGTATCGCTTACGTACTCATGGCCATTTTAGAACGCTGGGTGAAAAAGCCCGACGAGTTTGGCTTCAGCAAAGCCATCATTGTGCGCAACTCATTTCCGCAAAAAAAATACGAGTGGTTTGAGGTAGACAATGTGATGATCCGCGACAACCTGTTTACACTCGACCTTCGCAACAATCGTGTTATTCAAAAAGAGCTGAATGAGCCGATAGCACCAGAACTGGAAGCCGAATTCAACAGCTTTTGCAAAGAGCAACTGCATTTCAGATTGTAGGTTTGCGGGCAGCCCGTGGCAGCTCATTTTTGCAACCATAAAAGATGTATCGCATGACGCCCTATCTACTATACAGCGATGGCAATGGCAACATATTTGAAGATGACACCCTGTATGCCATAGGGCGTAGTGGATGGGATGCGTATGAAGTACCCGAAGACAGCTGGATACCCCTGCCCGATGGAGGCAACTTGTATGAGCTGCCCGGCCGCAAAGGCATTGGCATAGATGTAGCCACCGGAGAAATGCGCTTGTGCGAAAAAGGTTGGGCCGTAGCAGCCTTTATACCGCCCGCCCATACCAACCTGTTTTTGGCCGCCTACGAAACCGATGCCGATGCACCCACGCTGCCATTGTTTTGCTACACTGCTGCCGGCTGGTACAACAATCAGTTTTATGTGACCGCTGTACGCATAGAACGCGACATCCGGCAAGAGTGCGCCGGCTACGATGACGAACTGATTGCCGGTGGTGCACAGCAGCTATTGAAAGCGTACCCGCACAACCGGTTGGTGCAGCACCTGATGGACAACTGCTGCAATACCTATAACTGCCCGGCTGCCCGCAACTTTGCGCTGGGCCGCTGGGAGTGCCCGGTACCCAGCTCGCCGGCTTGCAATGCCAACTGTGTAGGTTGCGTCAGTTTTCAGCCCGAAGAAGAAACCATCACCAGCCCACAAGACCGCCTGACTTTCAAGCCATCGGCCGAGGAGATTGTAGAGTTTACCGTACCGCACCTGGAAACGGCCCCCTACCCCATCATCAGCTTTGGGCAGGGCTGCGAAGGCGAGCCGCTCCTGATGTGGGAAACCATTCGGGATGCCATTATTGAAATAAGAAAGCACACCGCCAAAGGCTCTATCAACATCAACACCAACGGCAGCCGGCCCGATGCGGTAGAAGCGCTTTGTAAAGCAGGCCTGAACAGCATACGGGTAAGTACCAACAGTGCCCGACCCGAAATTTATACACCCTACTATCGGCCGAACAACTACACATTCGGCGACATTGTAGAAAGCCTGAAAGTGGCCCGCCGCTATGATGCATGGACCAGTATCAATTACTTCGTATTTCCTGGCATGACGGATAGCGAAGCCGAATATGAAGCGCTGCGCCAGCTTATCAAAGACACGGACCTGTGCATGATACAATGGCGCAACTTTAATATTGACCCCGATTGGTACCTGGGTAAAATAAACGTGGCTGATGCAGGCGAATGCATGGGCATCAAACAAATGATGGAACTGATTCACGAAGAGTTTCCGAAGTTGAAGTTTGGTTATTTCAATCCGCCGATCGAACGCATCAAAGGCGATTACAATCAAGCTTTTGCGCATCAGCCGCAGCTGGGCGGATTTTTGGCATAGCCTTTACTATTGAGCAGCTTTTTTTTATCTTGTTGGCATGCAGCATGTAAAAAAAGCGCTTGCGCTGGCGGCCGGTGGCCTTTGCGTATTTGCTGTGGCCACAGCACAGCTGGCCGACTCCAATAGAGTATACCGCGAAAACAGGCAGGTGGAAGTGATGAGTCAGTTTATCAACCTGAAACTGGCCCTGTCAAATGATATAGAACAGTTATCGGTACGCACTGCTACCGAAAAGTTTAATCTGTACCCCAACGGTAATGCTTATTTCAAACTAAGTCTGAACTACCGCTTTATTGCCTTGAACTTTAAGTTCGCCCCCGATTTTTTGGCCGGTACGGCCGACAACAACTCGAAAGGAAAAACAAGATTTCAGGGCATTGGTACCGATTTCAATTTCAAGCGGTCTTTCCACCAGCTATCATACCGCCGAACAAAAGGCTACTACCTTGACAATACGGCTGACTTCAACCCGGCCTGGCGCCCCGGTCAGCCCTATTTTCAGTTCCCGCAGTTACAGTTTACGCAGTTTCAGTTAGTATCGGGCTACAACTCCAATCCGGCCATGTCGCTCAATTCGCTGATGGTACAAACTGAGCGGCAACTAAAGAGTGCAGGCGCTTTTTTGCCACACATTACCATGCGCTATTATGTGGTAGACGATAAAACAGCGTTGACAGGCAATAACAGTAGCCAACGCAGCCGCAATTTTGAATGGACCATTACACCGTCTTACGTATACAACCACGTGATGAAAAACGACTTTTACCTTGCCGGCGGTGGTGGTGCGGGTATTGGTGTACTATTTACAAGGCTTGATACACGACTGCCAACAGGCACTATTCAGCAGCGTTCAGAAGACTTTGTGTTCAGGTGGCATCTGCGCAGCGGAATAGGGTACAACGGTACCCGTATTTTTTCGGGAGCCTACTTTGATATGCAGGGTGCCAACTTCAGGCAGGAAAACACCACGGCCACCAACCGTGAGGTACGCATTTTTTACTCGCTGTTTGCAGGCTATCGGCTAAATGCACCCACCCAATTAAAACGGCTGACCGATAAGGCCAGCCGCTTGATCTGAAAATAGCTTCACTGA
>JALOMC010000282.1 GCA_025455665.1 Chitinophagaceae bacterium
GGTATTGGCAGGAATAATGCGGTAAAAGCTGGCAATGCCCTGCTGATGCGGAAACTGGTAGCCTGCCGGCCAAACAGGAAAAATAAACTGCGCATTGCTATGGGGCTGCAGCTCGTACTCGCCCCGCTGGTTGGTTTGTACTATCTGGTAGCCATCGCTGATGGCAATGCCTGCCAGGCCTTTGCCCCGGCTGCTGATGCGGCCCTTTACCAGTGGCTGCCAAAGGCGTGGCAGGGCTTGTGCCCATGGACGGGTGGGAAGAACGGCGGCTCCTGTAAGCAAGGCGGCTTGTTGCAAAAACTGACGACGAATCATGATGCTCTCTTTATTGTCTGTTGCAAGTGTCCGGCAATCTATCACGTCTGCCACACAATATGACAACTTCGATGTCAATTTTTAATGATCTGTTCCTGCCCTTATCTTCCCTGCTGTGAAGAACAACGCTGCTCCCATTGGCCTGCTATCGCTTCCTGTGCTGGTAGGTGCTCTTGGCTTTTTTGTAGATGTGTACGATCTGCTGCTGTTCAGCATAGTGCGCAAAGCCAGCCTGGCCGAGCTGGGTGTGGCCGCCGAGGCCATGAAAACGCATGGCGAGCAAATACTGAGCTGGCAAATGCTGGGCCTTACTATTGGTGGCATTGGCTGGGGGATGCTGGGCGACAAAAAGGGGCGAAAAAGTGTATTGTTTGGCTCCATCCTGCTATACTCTTTGGCTACGCTGGCCAATGGGCTGGTGCAAACCACCGAACAGTACCTCTGGCTGCGTTTCATAGCCGGCCTGGGGCTGGCCGGCGAATTGGGTGCCAGCATTACCCTCACCAGCGAGCTATTGCCCAAAGAAAAGCGTGGACTGGCAGCCGCCATCATTGCTACCAGCGGAGTGGCCGGCACTATAGCCGCCTATTTTGTATACACCCTTAGCGGCGAAGACTGGCGACTGTGCTACTACATTGGCGGTGGCATGGGCCTGGCGCTGCTGTCGATTTGCCCGCTATCTCCGCGGCATCCTCATTGGCCTGCCGGTGTGGTATGTTATTGGTGTGTTGGTCAGCTTTTCCGACGAGTTTGCGCAGCGCTGGGGCATCCAAAATTTTGACCAGCCCAAGGCGCTGATGCTGCAGTATGCGGCTTTGGCCTTTGGCGATATGGGTGCGGGGCTGCTGAGCAACCAACTACGTAGCCGTCGCAAAACGCTGCTGATATACTATGCCATTCTTATCTTTTTCTTGATCATTTTCTTCGCTACCAAAGGCGGTGGCAGTGCCACCAACATGTACCTGCTATGCATGGGTCTGGGGTTTGGTAGCGGTATGTCGGTCATTTACATCAGTATGAGTGCCGAACAGTTTGGCACCAACCTACGGGCTACAGCTGCTATCTCCATCCCCAATTTGGTGCGGGGTGCTTTACCCCTGATACTGCTGCTTTTTCAATGGCTGCGCGGCCCCGGCATGCTCAACCATTATGTGCAGGCAGCCGCCATTACCGGCGTAGTGGTGCTGGCGCTGGGGCTCTGGGCCATAGTACGCAGTACCGAATCGTTCGACCGCGACCTCGACTTTCTGGAGCAATGACCTGCTGCCAGCATACGCCGGCAAGCTCCGTTTTTCATTTTTTTTATTAACGATGCCAAGACTCAACGTTTGGCTGATGTTGCATTGGGTTCCGTAATTTCCACTGCATTCATTTTCTCAACAACCCCATTTGAAGCCGTATGAAGCCCCGTTGGATTGCAACGATGTTTGTGCTGTGCCTGCCGGCCACTCTGTGGCTATCTGCTTGCCAATCGGATGGAAGCGAGGCCCAGGCCGATACCGATGAGGTAAGCTACAACTTTCACATCAGGCCCCTGCTGAGCGATAAGTGCTTTAAGTGCCATGGCCCCGACACCGCTAAACTGGAAGCCGGCCTGCGCCTGGATATTGCTGCTGCTGCCTACGCACCGCTCAAAGAAAGCAAAGGCAAGTTTGCCATTGTACCCGGCAAGCCGGAGCAAAGCGAACTGATACACCGAATCAAAAGCACCGATAGTATAGAAATGATGCCGCCGCCCGATGCGCACCTGGGCATGCTGAGCAAAGAAGAAATAGCGCTGTTTGAAAAATGGATAGCGCAAGGTGCCAAATACGAACCGCACTGGGCCTTTACCACGCCCAAAAAACCTGCGGTACCCAAGGTGGATAACGATTGGGCCCGTACCGACATCGACAAGTTTGTGCTGGCCATGCAGCAACGCAAAGGGCTGCAGCCCAACGAAGAAGAAACGCCTGCCCGCTTGCTAAAGCGCCTGAGCATAGACCTGACCGGCCTGCCGCCTACCCTGGCGCAGATGGATGCGTTTGAAAAAGACCACAGCGATGCTGCCTACGAAAAAATGGTAGATGCCCTGCTGGCCACGCCACAGTATGGCGAAAAAATGGCCCTGCACTGGCTGGATGTAGGACGCTATGCCGACAGCTACGGCTACCAGGACGATAATATCCGCAGCCAATGGCCCTGGAGAGATTGGGTCATTCATGCGTTTAATAACAACATGCCGTACGACCAGTTTTTGACCTGGCAAATAGCCGGCGATATGCTGCCCGATGCCAACAAAGAAAAAATACTGGCAACTGCATTTTTCAGAAACCACAAGTACACCGAAGAAGGGGGCGTGATAGACGAAGAATACCGCGTAGAGTATTTGATAGACAAAGTAAAGACCTACACCAAAGGAGTATTGGGCCTTACAGTGGAGTGCGCTCAGTGCCACGATCACAAGTATGATCCCATCTCACAAAAGGACTACTACAGCATGTTTGCCTTTTTCAACAATACCTATGAGGTGGGTTATGAAGGCGATGTATCTATTTCGAAACCAGCCAAGCATCCACTGATGAGTATCAGCCAGGATGATGTGAAAGGTTTGCTGCGCTTCATTAATAAAAAGGATACAAACATGCTGACCGTATCGGTGATGGGCGAACGGGATACTGCACGCAAAACGTACATCCTAAACCGAGGCGTGTACAACCTGCCCACCAGTACCGAAGTAAAACCCGAAGCCCTGCCGGCAGTAATGACCTATAGCGAACAGCAATACCCCCGCAACCGGTTGGGCCTGGCCAAATGGACCACCGACAAGCGCAATCCGCTGACCGCCCGGGTGTTTGTAAACCAGGTGTGGCAAGAACTATTTGGCCGCGGTATTGTAAAAACCAGCGGCGACTTTGGTATGCAAGGCGAGTTGCCCTCACATCCGCAGCTGCTCGATTGGCTGGCTACCGACTTTATGGACAATGGCTGGAACATAAAGCGGCTGGTAAAACAAATAGTGATGAGTGCCACCTACCGCCAAAGTGCCCGGGTGAGCAAAGAGCACCTGGAAAAAGATCCGGAGAATGTATACCTGGCACGTGCCCCGCGGCAGCGCCTGAAAGCCGAGCTGGTAAAAGACCTGCTGATGGCCAGCAGCGGACTGCTGAACCCTGAAATAGGTGGTCCGAGTGTAAAGCCCTACCAGCCAAAAGGCATTTGGGAAACCGCCTCGAGTGGCCGGGGCGAGCTGGCTACCTATAAGCAAGACAGCGGTTCGGCCCTGTACCGGCGTGGCATGTACACGTTTATAAAACTAACCGTGCCGCCACCCAGCATGGCCATTTTTGATGCCAGCAACCGCGACCAATGCGAAGTGAAGCGGCTGAAAACATCGACGCCGCTGCAGGCATTGGTGATGATGAATGACCCCACCAGCCTGGAGGCGTCGCGGGTGTTGGCCCAGCAATTGCTGGCACAATCTACCGACGATGACAATCGCCTGCGACAAGCTTTTCGCCGCATCATTTGCCGGCAGCCCAGTAGCAAAGAGCTGGATATTTTGAAGAGCTATTTGGAGCAACAACGTACTGCCTTCGGCAACGGCCAATTGAATGCCGAAAAAACGCTGGCACACGGTGAGTATCCGCTGCCCGCACAGCTCAACAAAAAGGAGCTGGCCGCCTGGATGAAACTGTGCAGCACCATTTATAACATGGAAGAAGCCATTACCAAATAACAGATGCCGCTATGGAAAAAGATGCACTGGAGTATAGCCTCAATTTGAACCGCCGCAAATTTTTGGGGCGCTTGAGCGTTGGCATTGGCAGCGCAGCCCTTGGCTCGCTGTTGATACCCGACCTTTTGAGTGGCGGCGGCAGTACCGAAGAAGTAGCCAGCACCCTGGGTGTGCCACATTTTGCCCCCAAAGCAAAACGGATCATCTATTTGTTCCAAAACGGAGCCCCCTCACAGCTCGACTTGTTTGACTACAAGCCGATGCTGCAGCAAATGTTTGGGCAGGATTTGCCTGCCAGCATACGGGGTGGCCAGCGCCTCACCGGCATGACGGCCAACCAAACCAGTTTTCCGCTGGCAGGTACCCGGTTTCAGTTTAACCAATATGGCCAGCACCGGGCGTGGATAAGCGAACTGCTGCCGCACACTGCCCGGGTGGCTGATGACTTGTGCATCATCAAAACCATCCATACCGAAGCCATCAATCATGATCCGGCGCTTACTTTTTTTCAGACCGGTGCACAAGTGGGCAACCGCCCCAGCATGGGCGCCTGGCTGAGCTATGGGCTGGGCAGCGAAAACCAAAATCTGCCGGCTTATACGGTATTGCTGTCAAAAGGAAAAGGCAATGG
>JALOMC010000283.1 GCA_025455665.1 Chitinophagaceae bacterium
CGTAAGCGATGACTTTGGGGCCAACTGGCGCCCCATACAGGGCAATTTGCCACTGGAACCGGTAAACGTGATAAAAGAAGACCACAAAAAAGACAGCTTGCTGTACGTAGGTACCGATGGTGGCCTGTATGTGAGCAGCAACGCAGGAACGAGCTGGCAGCTTTGGAAAAAAGGATTGCCGCATGCCATACCGGTGCATGACATTGCTATACAGGAGCGGGAAAATGAAATATTGATTGGTACACATGGCCGCAGCATTTATGTGGCCGACCTGAATGAACTACACGGCCTGGCACCCAAAAAAGAGCCGGTGCTGCGGCGTGGACCCTCGGAAGACGATTAGTCAGGTTGCAAAAAAAGCAGCCGGGTAGCCCCGACTGCCGTTATTGGAATCGCCACACCTATAGCTTTCCGGTGGGCAATATAATATGGCCGGGCAAAGCAAGAAAAATCGGCTGGAACACTTCCGCCTTTCGAAAACAACCATGATGGCTGCCTGCCTATCAAAAAAAGCCTGATCCGATTTCGAATCAGGCTTTTGATTTTGTACGGGTGGCCCGTGCAAAAGTTTGAATGATTACAGACCAAACAAGCCACTGTTCAGCGCTTGCAACGTGGCCGTTTTATGAGCCGACGGCAACAGCAAGCTAACGTTGTGGCGGCTGCCGCCATAGCTCACCATGCGTACAGGAATGTGGCTGATGCTATCAAACAACCTCGTCAGTACATCTTTGGTTTCTGCTATTTCATTGCCCACTACGGATACAATGGTTTGCCCATCTTCTACCGTAATGGTGCCAAAGGGTTCCAGTTCTTTTACTATTTCCTTCAAATGGCTGTTGTTGTCAATGGTGACAGAAACGGCGACCTCTGAAGTGGTAATCATATCAATGCTGGTGCGATACTTTTCAAACACTTCGAAAATCTTTCGCAAAAAGCCATAAGCCAACAGCATGCGACTGCTTCGGATATTGATGGCGATGATACCGTCCTTAGCAGCCACAGCTTTCACACCGGTACTGCCCGCTTCTTCTACTATCAGCGTGCCTCGGGCCTGCGGCTCCATCGTATTCAGCAGCTTTACCGGCACATTGTAGTGCTGTGCAGGCCAAATGGAGGCCGGGTGCAAAATTTTTGCGCCGAAATAGGCCAGTTCAGCTGCTTCCTCAAAACTCAATTGTTCTACCGGTACAGTTTTGCTGCATACCCTCGGGTCATTGTTGTGCATGCCGTCTATATCGGTCCAAATTTCGCACACACTGGCTTGTACAGCGGCTGCTATCAGGCTGGCACTGTAGTCGCTGCCGCCTCGCTTCAGGTTGTCTACCTCGCCACGGGCATTGCGGCATATGTACCCCTGAGTAATGAAAAGCTGCTGACCGGGATGCTGCGACAGCACCTCTTTCAGGCGGCTACTAATGGCCGGCACCTGCGGCTCATCATTGGCATCAATGCTCATGAACTCCAATGCCGGTAGCAGTGCATGGGCAATGCCGTTTTCGCCGAGGTACACCGAAAACAACTTGGTGCTCAGCAGTTCGCCCTGCGCCAGGATATCCTTGTTCAGCGCATCGCTGAAAGAAATTTTGAGAATGATATTCAGAAACTCGAAATGTTCTTGCACAATGGCCAAGGCTTTTGCTTTGTAGTCAGCTTCGTGCACCAGCTGATCTACAAAAGCATGGTAATGGGCCTCAAGTTTATCAATCAGTTGTTTGGCTTCGTCCCGTTTATACGCGGCCAATGCGTTGCTGATTTCTACCAGCGCATTAGTGGTGCCACTCAATGCACTCAGCACTACAATCTTGGGCTCGTTGTCAGCTGTTATCAGCTGGGCTACCTGCGCCATGCGTTCGGGCTTGCCTACGCTGGTGCCGCCAAACTTCATGATCTTCATCTTGCTGCAAGTTTGCGTTTGGGTCGTGGTGGGGTCCTTTTTTTCCACACCGACCTGGTGAACAAAAACGAATTTTCAAAAAACAGCCCATGGCCCGTGGCCATAGGCAAGCATTTTTTGTGGCGGCAAAAGTAGCCACTTCAGATTGATTATAAACCCCGGTGTAGTGGGTGGTTGTCAGCAGCTTGTTAAAGCTGTACCCCAGTTGTTTTGCCCAGCTCCTGCAGGTCGGCCACCACAGCATCTACCAGTGGTATGCCGTTTCGGGTGCGCTGTGCTTCCATAAGCCGCTCGGGGTCACCGGGTACCAATACCGGCTGCTCCGGATCAGCCGGCGCAGCTGCATGAAATCGGCGGATCCACTGATCCATGTGGTACTTGAATTCGGAGGCCGGCCGAAACCCATCGATGCGCATGGCGCCCAAAAAATGTCCAAGTCCCTCTCCCGGCATATCGGTAGGCATGGGCACATACGCAGGAAAAGGTGGTGCCCATGGTCCGTAGCTGGCGCCGCTGAGCACCGCACTGAATATGTCTACAATGCTGCCCAGCGCATACCCTTTGTGACTGCCATGTTCGCGGTCGCCCCCCAGGGGCAGCAGGGCCCCGCCTTTTTTTAGTGCATTGGCATCGGTGCTGGGCTGGCCATCGGCATCCTGCACCCAACCCAGTGGTGCAGCCTCGTTCTTGCGCTGTAGTATTTCCAGCTTGCCGTTGGCAGCCGTGGTAGTGGCAAAATCGGCTACAAATGCCGGTTCCTCTCCTGCCGGTATAGCTACACAAATAGGGTTGGTACCCAGCATTTTTTCTCGTGAAAAAGTGGGCGTCACCAGCGCACTTGCATTTGTCATGGCCCAGCCAATCATGTCGTACGGCAGCGCCATCATAGCGTGGTAACCGGCTATACCAAAGTGGTTGCTGTTGCGTACGCTTACCCACCCGCTACCCACTGCACCGGCCTTTTGAATGGCTATTTCCATCGCTTTGGGTGCTACCACCAGTCCCAGGCCTTTGTCGCCGTCCACAGTGGCGGTGCTTGGCGTTTCGTGCACCAGTCGTACATGGGGCCTTGGGTTGATACGGCCAGCCTCGAAGAGCCGCCAGTAACCGCTCAGCCGGGCTATGCCGTGGCTATCGATGCCACGCAGGTCGGCACTCAATAAAACTTTACTGGCCAGGGCTGCATCGCCGGGCGTGCATCCCATGGCCAGAAAAGTTCGGTTGGTATAGTCGCAAAGATGTTGGTAAGAAAATATGCGGTCCATAGTCACCATTGGGCTTTACAGTTGGCGCCAAATAGCCGGCTCATCTGCCTGCCCCTAATAAAAGAAATCGTTGGAACAAAAGTGCCGGCCGCTCTAAACGGCGGCAGGGTTGCTTAGTCCAGCAAAATGATTTTGCTACCGCCGGTTTCGCCATTCAGCTCTACCAGCTCAATGTCGAATACGAGTTCTTTACCCGCCAGCTGATGGTTGGCGTCCAGCCGAATGATGGCCTCTTCCAGGGCATGCACCTTTACGGGCACCGGGCGTCCATAATTGTCACGCAGCATTAGCTCCATGCCTACTTCCAATTGCATTTCGGCGGGCACTTGTTCTTTCGGAAATTCAATCACGTTTTCTTCGCTCCATTCGCCATAGGCGTCGGCAGCAGCTATATTGATGGTCTTTTTTTGGCCCAGCGACATGCCCTCCACACCTGCATCAAAGCCCTTGATCATCTGACCAGCGCCCACTTGAAATTCCAGTGGTTCGCGGCCGGCCGACGAGTCGAACTGCTCACCCGAAACCAGGGTACCGGTGTAGTGCACTTTTACTACGTCGCCCTTCTTAACAACAGACATACTTCAATTTTTAGTGAACCTGCAAGGTAGCGGTAAGTATTGGGTATTGCAAACCGAAAAGTGCATCTTGCAAGCGCTGATAGCCGTTGTGCCACAGGCTTTAACAATGCAGACGATGCTGCAGGTTTAAAGCCGGCC
>JALOMC010000284.1 GCA_025455665.1 Chitinophagaceae bacterium
CAATCGTATTTGGCTGTAAAATCGCATCATGAAAGCTCGGTGGTTGGGATTGATATCCTGCATGTTGATGGTAAGTGTTTCGCAGGCATTTGGCCCCGGCCATGGCAGTGCCAGGGCAAACAACAAGTCTGGTATTGTTTTCGAACAGTCTCTCACGCTGCAGGCCGCGGTGGCGAGGGCCCGACAAACAGGCCAGGCCGTGTTTGTCGATTTTCAGGCCAGTTGGTGTGGCCCTTGCCGGCAGCTGAAGAAAACAACTTTTCAGGATGCGGCTGTTGCACAGTTTTTCAACCAACAGTTTGTAAACCTGGCGGTAGATGTAGAAACCGGCGAAGGGCCGGTACTGGCCGAGCAGTTTGAAATCAAGGCCCTGCCCACCCTCATTATTCTCAATAGCCGGGGCGAAGTGGTCGGTCGTACTGTTGGCTTTCAGTCGGCCGATCAGCTGCTGGCATTTGCCCGCAAGGCGCTACATAGGCTATGAATCTGCACTAAACGTTTTGTGTAGTCAAATGCTTGTGCTTGCAATAATGATGGCTGGTTTATTCTACCAATACGTCCTCAGCAGTCGCTTGGTCGGTGATAGCTGGCAGAATCGTTTTTTGCCGATTGATCCAAAGTACCGCCTTTGTACTAAACCCACCCGGAAACTCAATACCAGCGCAAAACACATCGCCATTTGCTAAAACAGACAGGGCGTTCAAGAAGAACCCGGAACTTGGTGTGGGCGAGGAAAAACTGCTGGTAACGAGGAAATTCGGGGTAGTATTCCTCCAAAACAAAATGGATGTACTGTTCGGATCCTGTAAAGTGCCACCAACATATACATGACTGCCCCATACCGCCAGCGCCGATGCCCTTGAAAATGTGTTTGGCGCTGAACTGAGGCGTACAGGCACCCCGTTACGCCAATAAACGGCAGTTTCGCGAACGGGATCTGTTTGCTCGGTACCGCTTACAATCACATCGGTACCTTGCATGGCAATGCCAGTGTACTCACCAGGCCTTGGATTCTGCTGAATAGTAGTAAGGCTACCATTGATCCAATACTGCCCAAATTGCTGCCCTGCATTTGTATAACCAACTACGTGCACATCCGAACCCGATACCATCACTTGGGTGGCTACGGTATTTTGAAGTTCGCCGGGCAAAATAGTAGCGGTAGTATTTCGCCACATGATGGCACGGTTAGCCAAAGTCACCGGATCTATACCTGTACCTACAGCCACCCAGCCGTCTGTAGTTAGCGCCATACCTACTACAGTAGCGCCCTTCAAGCCGGCCGATTCCAGCAAATTGGGGGTTCCATTCTTCCAGATGACGGCCCGTCCTTCATTGTTTACAGTCATGCCGCCGCCTACATACACATCTTCACCTTTGGCTGCTATTGTATTAGCATTTGCCCTTTCGCCTAGTACCACCGGGTTACCGTTTTTCCAGTAAACTGCGCTGTTTATATTGTTATTACTAATAGTGCCGGCCACATGCACAGTAGGCTGGTAAAAAAACGTATCGGTGACTACTTCGCTTTCTTTTGTCTTTACTATCAGCGGGCCTTTTCCAGCTTTGCGA
This sequence comes from Chitinophagaceae bacterium, assembly GCA_025455665.1. Classification (GTDB taxonomy): domain Bacteria; phylum Bacteroidota; class Bacteroidia; order Chitinophagales; family Chitinophagaceae; genus Phnomibacter. The sequence continues at coordinate 1,573 of JALOMC010000284.1, forward strand.
GGAATTTTGACTATCAGCACACTATCTGATGCTTGTTGTATCTCAAGCGGAAGGCCATTCAGTGTAACCTGAGTACCGCCAGCAATAGGGTCAAATTTCTGTCCACGGATTGTAACAATGGTATTGTAGGGACCATTAGTGGGCGATATTGACCTTACAGTCAAGGTTGATATTTTTGGTGTACTCACCGTTTTTTTACAAGCACCCAAAGCCACGGCCAGTAGCAAGCCAAAAGCGATAAAAGTTTTGCTAGTTGAAAAGTAACGGATACAGGGTCTGTTGGCGAAAACCGCAAATAGGAAGCGAGATATACAGACAGGACTTTGCAATTTGAGCTTTGCCAGCATTTTTTTATCTGAGTTGGTGCAATAGGGGCAAGGTAAAAAAAAAGTGGTACCGGCAAACAGCCGGTACCACTTTGGTATTTCACTTTATGGTTGAGTGTTCCACAGTATTACTTCACACCCACCACAGGCAGACTTTTTTCTCTGATCAGTGCATTCAGCTTTGGCAGCTCTGTTTCTTTGATGGCTTTCAGCTTAGCCAACTGTGCATCTACTTGTGCCGCTACCACCTCGTAGGCCTCCAGCACCTGTTTGGCTGGGGCGCCATTGCCGGTGGCGGCCACGCGGTACACACTGCTCAGCTTGTCATCCAGCTTGATCGGGAAGTTGAGTACATCCTGGCCACTCTTGGCCTTGGTCTGGTGCAGCTCTTCTTCAATGGCGGTCATTTGCTTTTGCAGGGCTTCTGTCATTTCTTTCACCTCTTTCGGGCAGTCTTTGCCCCAGCGGCCGGTCAGTTCGTTCATTTGCTTTTTCAGCTCGGCCATGTCTTTCTGGGCCTTTATCACTTCGTCAAACTTGGCTTGTGCTTTGCGCAAAAAGGCAAACTGTGCTTCGTACTCGGCCTGGCTGATGGGGTAGTTGGGATCGGCCACAATCGTAAAGGGTACTTCGGCGCTGTCGGCTCCTACCTTGAATTTGGCCATATACTCGCCGGGCGGTGCCATGGCTACCATGCGGGCACGGTTCCACAGTATCACGGTTTCGGGTACGCTTTCGCCCTCGGGGTAGTTCAGGTCCCAGCTAAAGCGGTTGAGGCCGGCCTGCAGCTCCAGCTTGTTGTCTTTGCTGTCGGTGCTGTAGGTTTTAATCACGTTGCGGCTTTTATCCATTACCACCACGCTGGCTTTGGTGCTGTCGCTCACGCTTTTTACATAAAAAGGAATGACGGCTCCGCCCAGAGGGTTTTGGCCCACATTGCGTTCGGCACCACCTGCCGCAAAGCCACCACGCCTGCGGCCAGCCACGGCCATGCGGTAGGCAGGAGCCGGGGCAAACACCTTCAGGTTGGCATTGGCCAGCTCGGGCTGGTAGCCTTGCACCACACTCAGGTCATCCAGTATCCAAATGCTGCGGCCCTGGGTGCCTACTATCAGGTCGTTGTTTTTAATGGTCATGTCGGTTATGGGCACAATAGGCAGGTTCAGCTGAAAGCTGTTCCAGCTGGCGCCATCGTTGTAGCTGATGTATAGGCCGTATTCAGTGCCGGCATACAATAGCCCGGCCCGCTTTTTATCGGCCCGTATGGCCCGGGTAAAGTGCAGGCGGGGAATACCGCCATCAATGCGCTTCCAGGTTTTGCCATAGTCCTCTGTTTTCAGCAGGTAGGGCGTAAAATCATCCAGCTTGTAGCGGGTGCCGGCAAAGTAGGCAGTGCCTTTTTTGAAAGGATCCACTTCTACACAGTTCCACATCATTTGCGCCGGCAGGTCTTTGGGCGTTACGTTTTCCCAGTTTTTGCCACCGTCTTTGCTCACGTGTATCAGGCCATCGTCGCTGCCGCTCCACAGCAGGTCTTTTTCCAGTGCACTTTCGGCCGCCGTAAAAATGGTGCAGTAGTATTCTACCGACGTATTGTCTTTGGTAATAGGGCCACCGCTGGGCCCTTGCTTGCTGCGGTCGTTGGTAGTCAGGTCCGGGCTGATCATTTCCCAGCTGCGCCCTTCATTTTCGCTCACAAACAAATGGTTGCCGGCGGCATACAATCGCTTGGGATTGTGCGGGCTGAAAAAGATGGGATAGTTCCACTGAAAACGATACCTGGCAGCATCGGCACCGGCGCCCATATTGTCTACCGGCCACACGTTAATGAGGCGGCTTTCGCCAGTTTTATGATCGCGGCGCTCCAGCAGGCCCATGTAGTTGCCACCATAGGTTATTTCGGGGTTCAGCGGGTCGGCCACTACATAGCCACTTTCACTGCCGGCGGCGTCTTCCAG
>JALOMC010000285.1 GCA_025455665.1 Chitinophagaceae bacterium
CGAACGGCGCATCCTTTGCGGGATGCGCTATTTTTATGCCATGAAGGCCCTGCTGAAAATACTGCAAGCAAGCATGCTGCTGTCGGGCCTTTGGCTGCTGTGGCAGGGTAGCTTGTTTTTTACCAATGCCTACCAGCGCTGGCAGGCCAGCCAGCCCATGCCGGGCTGTGGCACCATCAGTACCAACGTAGTTAAAAGTTACCAGCCAAAAGACTGGCGCTACGATGGTAAAAAGCTATTTATGGCTAACTGTGCCAGCTGCCACAAAACCAACGGCGCCAGCAGCCTGGCGGGTGTGGTGCCCAAATGGCCTCAAGAGGCTGCGCTGAAACAATGGATCCGCAACTGGACCGTAGCCGTGAAAAGCGGCGAGCCCTATGCCCGGATGGTAGCGCAAAGCTCGGAAGCGGCGCAGCCTGTGTTTAAGCACCTGCAGCCAGCAGAGCTGGATGCGCTGGTGGACTACCTGCGGACGCTTGAATAAAGCAGGAGTGACCGCTGTCGGGCTTCGGCTTACCAATGAAATACTTTTCCGCCGGCCAATACTTCCTGGCGCTGCGCATCAAAAGTCACCTTTTGGCCGGTACGCACAGCAGCATTGGTCATAATGCTGGCAATGGAGTGGTAGTAGCCGGCTTCTACCGGCGCATTGGGCGTTTGGCGGCTGCGCAGGCACTCCATCCAGTTGCGCATGTGCAGGCTGGTCAGCGGGTCGGCACCCATGTTGGCGGCCGTAGCGGCTACGGGGGCTTGTGCATTCAGGTCGGCTTCGGGTAGCAGGTTGGCCGTCAGGCCCATGGCGGCCGCTTCTTCGGATCGCATACCGCCCTTGGGCGATACTTTGTTGGTGAGCATGTTCAGCTCGCCGCCATTGCTGTAGTAAATTTCGCTCATGCCCCCGGTACTGTTGTGCATACGGCTGCTAAATACCACCTGAAAGCCCTGGCTGGCATCGTTGGCCGGGCCGTAGTCAAACACGGCCGTCATCGTATCCCAGTTTTGGCGGCCATCCTTCCAGGCATAAATGCCACCGTTGGCCACCACACTGCGGGGGTGCTGCAGGCCGGTAAACCAATGCACGGTATCTATCTGGTGGCACATCCACTGGCCGGGCATGCCACTGCTGTATGGCCAAAACAGGCGGTACTCCAGGTACTTGCGGGCATCCCAGGCTTCGTAGGGGCGGTTTAGCAGGTAGCGCTTCCAGTCGGTATCCCGCTCCTGGCATTGGGCCACCAGTGCCGGGCGCCGCCAGCGGCCGGGCTGGTTTACATTCCACACCAGCTCTACCATGGTAATGGGGCCAAACCTGCCATCGGCAATGAACCGGTTGGCGGCATGGTAGTTGGGCCCACTCCGCCGCTGCGATCCTATTTGTACAATGCGCTGGCTTTCTTTGATGGCTTTCAGGGCGGCCCGGTTATCGGCCATGGTTTCGGCAAAAGGTTTTTCTACATACGCATCGCAACCAGCCTTCACGGCTTCTATGGCATGCAACGCATGCTGAAAATCGGCGGTGCTGATGATAACGGCATCGGCCACCCGGGCATCGTACAATGCCTCATTGTTGGCAAAGGCGCCAACCGGTTGGCCCGTTTGCTGCTGTAGCCAGGCCTGCCCTTCTTCGCGGCGCAGCTTCCACAAATCACTCACGGCTACCAGCTCGCAGTTCAGCGCCCTGGCATGCTGCATAAAGCAGGGGCCCAGGGTGCTTTTAAACCGCTCTGAAAAGCCCACCACACCTACCCGGATCCGATCGTTGGCGCCCATAATACGGCGGTAACTGGCCGCCGAAAAACCGGCTGCACTCAAGGCCAGCGAGGCGCTGGCCATAGAAGATGCTTTTAGAAAAGAACGACGCGAAGACATAAGCGAATCATTTTTTGAAAAAGAAAAAGAACGACCGGCTACTACTGCAGCGATTGAATTTTCAGACTCCGAAAAGATACTTCGTTGCCGTGGTCTTGTATGAGCAGGCGGCCCCAGGGCGCCATGCCGAAGTTGGGCCATTTCTCGTATTTGCTGCGGGCTACCAGTGCGTAGTAGTAGGGCGCTCCACGTTGGTACTCCAGCACTTTCCAGCCATTCAGCCAGTGCTCTACCCGGTTATCGGGGTACACTACTATCATGCCGCGGTTCCACTCACCTATTTTGCGGCGGGCCCTTGGCTCCCGCAGCGAGGGGATGAGATCGTACAGCGAAGCCAGTGTACGATTGCCTACGGCGCCCAATTTGGCATCGGGGTGCAGTTCATCATCCAGCAGTTGGTACTCCAGCCCAATGGCCGAGCCTGCATTGCCCTCCCGCTCGGTTACAAAGTATTTGATGCCGCTATTGGCCCCCGGCGATAGCTTGAAATCGAACTGGAAAATGAAAGCGGAGAAGGTATCGGTGCTGACGATATCGCCACCATTGGTGCTTTCGCCGCCGGTAGCGGGCTCTACTGTGAGCAAGCCATCGGCCATGCGCCAGCCTTTTTCAGGAAAGGCGGTTTTGTAAGCACCGCGCCAGCCCGTGCTTGTTTTGCCATCCCATAGCAGGCGTACGCCATTTTTTTGCTCGGCGGCGCTCAGCTGGTTGGGGATGGTATTTACCACAAATACCTGCCCCAACGGCGTAGGGGTAAAGCTGCCCGTACGAATGCGCAGGTTGCGCCACATGATGCGGCGGCCTTCCTGGTTGCGTTGGCCAATGCTGTGCACCTGCAGGGCTATAAAGCCGGCGGCCGTTACATCATCTATCACATGTGCGGCTTCTTTGCCGTTTACAAACGTGCGGATGCTGGTGCCCACACACTCTATCCGGCATTGGTTCCACTGGCCATGGCGGTACTGCGGCTTGGCAGCGGGGTTCAGGTCCAGCGGGTACAGCCAGTCGCGGCGGGCTTCATCGTAGATGCCGCCCGTCCAGCCACGGGGCGATGGGTCTATTTCAAACTGATAGCCGTGTACCCGCCCGTCTTTGTAGTCGGGCTTGCTCAGGCTCCTGAACTGGACGCCGGAATTCATGATGCTGTCCAGCCTGAATTCGAATTCAAACACAAAATCGCCATAGTCTTTTTCGGTCGCCAAAAAGGAGTTAGGCTCGCCAAACACCGTTTCGCCCACAATAGCGCCATTTTCTACTTTGTAGCGGGCCTTGCCATTCAGCTGCTTCCAGCCGCTCAGGTCTTTGCCGTTGAAAAGTGATTGCCAGCCGCCTGCGGATTGGGCTGTAGCGGCCATGCAGCTGACAAGGGTGAGGCCAAACAGCCATTTAGGTGCATTCATACATCAGATGGATTGTAGCAGGGGGTAGCACGGTGTGTACCCCGTCGAATTGTTTTTTATGTATACCAACCGGGCGGCGCTGTGGCTTACGTCCGCTAACTTTAGTTCAATATAAAAAAACAAACATGAGCAATCGTCGTCGTTTTTTGGCCAGTAGCCTGCGCCTTGGTGCGGGGTTTGCCTTGCTATCGGGCACCCCGATGGAAGTATTGGCGGCCTACCGCCAGCGTATAGCTGCCAACGATAAAATAGGCGTAGGCCTGATAGGCTGCAAAGGCATGGGCTGGGCCAACCTGACCTCGATGCTGAAAATACCGCAAACCACCTGCACAGCGCTGTGCGATGTAGACGACAGCGTGCTGCGCCAGCGGGTAGCCGAACTGGACAAACTGGGCATGAAACCGCAGGTGCATACCGACTACCGGCGCCTGCTGGAGCAGGCCGATACCAATGTGGTGATTATAGCCACGCCCGACCACTGGCACTGCCTGATGATGGCCGATGCCTGCGCCGCCGGCAAAGACGTGTACGTAGAAAAACCGGCCTCGAACAGCATTGGCGAAGCCAGCATCATGGTCCAAACCAAAACCTGGATGTTTAATGGCGCTGGCCTGTTGGCCCCCGTGGCCGATGCGGCGGTGCCGGCTGGCGTAAACTACGATGCATGGCTGGGTCCTGCACCCAGGCGGGCCTTCAATGCCAATCGGTTTCACTACAATTTTCGCTGGTACTGGGACTATGCCGGCGGCCTGATGACCGACTGGGGGGTACACCTGATAGACATGGTGCTGGTAGGTATGAAAGCCGGCATGCCACAGCAGGTAAGCAGTTTTGGCGGCCACCTGGCCTATCCCGCCGATGCCCGCGAAACGCCCGATACCCAGCTGGCCATGTTTGACTTTGGCAGTTTTCAAATGAGCTGGGAGCATACCATGGGGCGGCGGTACGGCCTTTACGGGCTGGACCATGGCATTGCGTTTGTGGGCAGCGAGGGTACCCTTTTGCTCAACCGGAAGGGTTGGGAGGTAAAACCCGAACTAGACGGCCAGCGGCCCAAAATGGAAGCCATCAGCTGGCGGCCCAGCACCGATAATGGGCTTGATCTTCACACGGCCAATTTTGTAAAAGCCCTGCAAAGCCGCGACGGCAGCCAGCTGAGCTGCCCTATAGAAGCCGGCGCCCTGGTGGCACAGGTAAGCCACATGGGCAACGTGGCCTACCGCACCGGCCAGCAACTGCAGTGGGAAGCTGCCCGACAGCGCTTTGCACAAAAAGCAGCCAATGAGCTGCTGACGCCGAGGTACCAAAATGGCTGGAAACTGCCCTCGATTTAACGTAGCACAAAACAATGGCTGCCCGCAGCATGGGCTACCTTTGCGCCCATGAAAAAGTGGATGCTTTGGGTAGCTGCCGGTATGCTGGCAGCCTGTGCCGAAACCGAGCCCCCCGCCACCGAAACCAAGCGGGAAATAGCCAGTACCAATACTACGCATGAGGCAGGCAAAAAGCTTTTTTTTGGTAAATGTGCCAGCTGCCATATGGTAAACAAAGAGCTGACCGGCCCCGCCCTGAAGGGTGTACGGCAGCGCTGGCCCGATCAACAAAAACTGTACGCCTTTATTCGCAACAGCGACTCGGTGATACAGGTAGACAGCTACGCTAAAAACCTGTGGCTGCAATACAACCAAACAGCCATGACGCCCCACCCCGATCTGACTGATGAACAAATCAGCCAAATCCTGAATTATATCGCATCGGTCAGCGAATAAATCGACTCGCCTGGCCCCCACCACAGGAACGAATGACAGATGGTACACGTATACGGAATTCCCAACTGCGACTCGGTAAAAAAGGCACTACAGTGGCTGAAAGCACAGCAGGTGCCGCACCAGTTTCACGACTTTAAGAAAGAAAGCATAACGAAGGCCCAGCTGGAAAACTGGCTGAAGCAAACCAGCACAGCCATACTTGTAAACAGGAAAGGTACCACCTGGCGGGGCCTATCGGCCGAAGAGCAGGCACAGGCTGATACCAAAAAAGGGGCGGTGGCACTGATGATAGAAAAAACATCGGTGATCAAGCGGCCGGTGCTGGTGAAAGACGAGCAGGTGATAGCCGTAGGCTACGATGAACAGCTGTATGCCGAAAAACTGAGGGGCTGACAGGCAAAGGTGTCAGCCCCTCAGGCGGCTCATTGCCGGGCCATGAACCGCGGCCCTACAAACCGCTGAGGATGTCTTTGCTATTGGTCAGCGGGTCGTCGGCCTTGCCGCTGGTATCTACACTGCCCAGCACATTGTCTACGGCGCCGGCCAGCATCGGAAATTTTTCGGTTACAAACTGCTTGATTACCGTAATGGTTTTGGCAGCCTGTTCGGGGCTCAGACCTGCTTCACTGGTCAGCTTATTCATCAGTTCGGTCATGGT
>JALOMC010000286.1 GCA_025455665.1 Chitinophagaceae bacterium
ACGCCCACTATCAGCCTGCTGTACTTGCCGGCCTGCAAGCGCCGTAGCAGCGAGTCGGCCGCACGGCCATTGCGGATATCGAAAAAGAAGACAGGTACTTTTTGCTTGCGTAGTTGCTGCGCCATCGCATTAGCAGCCGTAGTACCTATCAGTACATAAGCTTGCTTGCCTCCCCCTTTCAGCGGTTGGCTGGTGGGTGTACCGCGTAGTACCGTCAGCGTACCACGGGCCACCTCACTGCGCAGGGCATCTACCTGCGCATTCAGGTCGGCCAGTAGCTGAGCAGTATCAATAGCAGCCGTGCGCCCGTGTACATAGTCAAACTTGGCCTCCAGCACCCGCTTGCATTTGCTGTAAATCTGCTCCCAGCTCAGGCGACCGTCTTCAATAGCTTTTTTGATGGCGGCCAGGTTCAGGGGCACATCGCCCGGCAGGCACAGCATATCGTTGCCAGCTATCAGGCTTTGCACCGCAGCTTCGCCACTCGGAAAATACTTGGCCACGCCTTTCATTTCCAGTGCATCGGTAAAAGTGAGGCCCTGGTAGCCCAGCTCATTGCGCATGAGGTTGGTAATGTTATTGTACGAAATAGAGGTGGGCTTATTGGGCGTGCTATCAATAGCCGGAATGGACAGGTGCGCCACCATGGCACTGCCAATGCCTTTGGCGAATACTTCTTTGAAAGGATACAGCTCCAGGCCTTTTAGCTGGTCCATGCTTTTGCTGATGAGGGGAAGATCGTAGTGGCTATCTACACTCACATCGCCATGACCGGGAAAATGCTTGGCGCAGGCCATGATGCCATTGTCTTGCAGGCCCTGCATCATGCGGGTACCCATCAGCGCCACTTTGTATTTGTCTTCGCCAAAGCTGCGCACCCCTATCACGGGGTTGGCCGGATTGTTATTAATGTCTACCACCGGCGCATAGTTGACATGTATGCCAATGCGCTTGCACTGGGCTGCGATGGCTGCGCCTACCCGGTACACCAACCCGGCATCGGGCAGGGCACCCATGGTCAGCTGGTACGGGAAGCTTTTGACACCGGCAAACCGCATACCCAGGCCCCATTCGCCATCTACCGTAACCATGATGGGTGTTTTGGCGCGGCGCTGTATACTGTTCAGCAAGGCTGCCTGCTGGGTCGGGCTACCCTGAAACAGGCACACTGCTCCCACATTGTATTTACTCACCCAGTCGTTGGCCAGGCTATCGTACATCACGGGGTTGCCTTTGGCATCCATGCTGCTGGTGCGAATGACCATGAGCTGCGTGATGCGTTCGTCCTGCGTGAGGGTGGCAAACACACTATCGACCCACTGCTGGCGCTGCGCTGCCCCGGCCAGGGTACAGCAGCAGGCTGCTATCAAAAAAATAAGCCGCATACAAAACTGGTTTTACAAGCTGGTAGCAGCAGGCTACCGTGCCGATGCCAAAGCAAAAGAAAAATTGCGGGCACTGGCATTTCTTAATCATTTTAATAATGCCCCTGCGCAGCAGCGGCCGCCATGCCCGGCAAATACCCTAATTTGTCGGCCGTGCAGCGCTGGAAACGGCGCTGTTCGCCATTCTAATGGCAATCGTTTTTTTCATTGATTACCAAAACCGGGAAGATCTACCGAATGCGAACCAAACTTTACCTGGCCACCTGCTGCTGTGGCATGGCCAGCCTGCTGATGGCGCAGCCCACAGCTAAACAAGCGGGCAAGTACGCCCAAACCATAACGGCAGCCGATTTGAAAAAGCACCTGACCATAGTAGCCGGTGCCGAGATGGAGGGCCGCGAAACAGCCACCCCTGGCGAATACAAAGCTGCCGCTTACCTGATAGAGCAAATGAAAGCCATTGGCCTGCAGCCGGGCAATAACGGCCAGTGGCTGCAGCCCTACAACGTGTACCGTGACAGCCTGACCGGTGCCACGCTGGAGGTAAATGGACGCAGCTATCAGCTGTTCAAAGATTTTAGTGCCACTACTGCGAACTACAATAGCCAGCAGGCCTTTGGCGAAGTGGTGTATGTGAATACCAGCGACAGCCTTTGGAAAAACAACAAAGTAGACATTGCCGGCAAGCTGGTGATGATACGGGTGCCAGGTGGTGGCAACAATGCCGGCCAGCCGCGGGCAGCAGCCTTTGGCCCGGCCAATGTAATGAGCCAGCTGATGAACAAAGGCGCAGCCGCGGTGCTGATTGCAGGCGACCGCGTAAACACCAATACTACCGACCCGGTCATGGGCCAAATGACGGTCAACAAGTTTCCTGCGCGGCAAAGCCCTAACAGCTTTAGCATCAGCGATGAAGTAGCGGCCAGCTTATTGGGTGCAGATGCCGAAGCTGAAAAAACCGGCAAGCTGCTTTCAAAGCCGATCAGGGCACAAGTGGCTACTTCTTACCAGGAAAAACAATTGACCCTGATCAGCAATAACATACTGGGCATACTGGAAGGCACCGACAAGAAAGACGAGTACCTGGTGATCACCGGGCACTACGACCACATCGGGCGCCGCGGCAATATCATTAACTATGGCGCCGATGACGATGGTAGCGGCACCGTGAGTGTGCTGGAAATGGCCGAGGCATTTGCCAAAGCCAAGGCGGAGGGCAAAGGACCACGCCGGAGTATTTTGTTTATGACCGTAAGCGGCGAAGAGAAAGGGCTGTGGGGTAGTGCCTACTATGCCGCCAACCCGGTGTACCCGCTGGATAAAACCACCGCCAACCTGAACATCGACATGGTGGGCCGCACCGATACCATTTACGAAAGCAAAAAAGACTCGGCCTTGTATGTGTATGTGGTGGGCGAAGACAAACTGAGCAGCGAACTACCGGCGCTGAGTGCCGCCGCCAACAAGTATACCAAGCTGGTGCTGGATCAGCGCTATAACGACCCCAACGACCGGCAGCGCATTTACTTCCGTAGCGACCATTACAACTTTGCTAAAAATGGCGTGCCCATTCTATTTTACTTCGATGGCATTCACCGAGACTACCACCGCCCTACCGATACGGTGGACAAAATTGAGTTTGACCTGATGACCCGGCGGGTACAACTGGTGTTTTACACGGCGTGGGAACTGGCCAACCGCCAAGAGCTGCTAAAGCGTGACAAACCGCTGCCGGCATCGGCTACTACGCGGTAAATGCTAATGTGATAATGTGCCAATGCGATCATGTGATACTGAAGGGCATGCGTGCAAGGTTCAAGAGTTCAAGGTTCACAGGTTGAGTAGTTTGGGCTGGCAAAGGCCACAGCTTCGTAGGAGCGACATTTTTGATGGCTCGTAGCAAGGCTATCATTTCGTCAAAATAGAAAGGCGCCGGGAAACTTCTCGGCGCCTTTTTGGATGAAGGATGATTGGTTGGGTCAACCACGGCGGCTGGGGCCCCGGCGGCGGTCGATCTTATTTTCGGCACGGTCGCGGCGGTTTTCGCGGCTGTCGCGTACGTCTTCGGCACGGTCACGCTTGTCTTCACGGCGGTCGCGTACATCTTCTCGTTTGTCGCGAATGTCTTCGGCTTTGTCGCGGCGGCCACCATCTACTTTGGCATCCCGCACGTCTTCGCGGCGGTCGCGGCGATCTTCTTTGCGGTCCCGCACATCTTCCTTGCGGTCGCGGCGGTTTTCTTTACGGTCGCGTACGTTTTCGCGGCGATCGCGGCGGTCTTCGCGGCGGTCGGCATTTTGAGCCGATACGGTGAGGGCCAACAGGGCCACAGTGGCGGTGAGCAAGAGCTTTTTAGTGGTAGCGAGTGTCATGGTTTTTGCGTTTTTGTGTGGTTATGACCGGGATGGATGGTGAAACGTTTAATGAGGGGGGAGGAAAATTTCGCCGGTC
>JALOMC010000024.1 GCA_025455665.1 Chitinophagaceae bacterium
CAACGAGCTGTTCAGGCAGGATGATTCGCTGTTTGAACGAAGCATCAAAACCATCAACGGGTTCAATATTTACGCCGAAGCAGAGTACTGGATGCGCCGCGAATTAGCTACCCGGCTCGGTTGGGATGAAAAAAGCGAATTGGTGCAACAATTTTATGCGCTGGTACGCCGCCGGTTCAACTAGCTGGATTTACAGCCACTGTTTTTCTGCCATTAGCTGCAGCACCCGCTGGGTAGCACCAGCCGAGGCGTTGACATACCCCGCGGCTGCCTTACCCATCTGATCCCGATAGCCCGGTTCGCTCCATAGTTTTTGCAACAGTGCTTCCAGTTCCAGCGCACTTTCTATCACGGCACTGCCGCCGGCTGCCAGCAGTCCCTCTGCTTCAGCAAACTTACTGTACTCCGGCCCGTGAATGACCGGTGCCGCTTCGAGCACATTGTGGATGCCATCGGCTGTAAAACCACCGCCTACGTAGCAAACTGTACCGTAGCGGTACAAAAACCGCAACAGGCCGACATTGTCAATAATCAGTACATTTGACTGATTATCAATTGTTGATGACAATTGACTAAAGAAAACATAGCGACGAAAAAGCCGGCATGTATCCGCAAGGCTGGCTTTGTCTACATGGTGTGGAGCAATGATCCATCGGGTACTGTCATCAGTGTTAGCGGCATGGCTCATCTCTTCTTCATCGGCCGGCCACGTACTACCCGCCACCACCACGCGGCTGGCTCCGTTCAGCCATTTTTCTACTGCTGTGGTGGGCTGCCAGTTTGCAGCGGTATCCAGCACGCTGTCGAAGCGGGTATCGCCGCCCAGGCTAAATTGGCCGGCAGGCAATAGCGGTTGCAATAACTGCTGTGCAGCCGGTGTTTGCACAAAAACATGTGTAAACCAACTGAGCATGCGCCGATGCAACTGGCCATACCACTGAAAAAATGGCTGCCCCGGCCGGAACATACCGGATACCAACAACAATGGTAGCCGCTGCCGATGAATAGTGCGCAGCGTAAAAAACCAGTATTCATATTTTACCCACAGCACCAGGTCAGGCTGAAGCATTTTTACAAACCGTGCAGCTTTTACAGGATGGTCGAGGGGCAGGTAGCCAATGGCATCGGCACCAGGATAGTGCTTTCGCACCTCGTAGCCCGAGGGGGAAAAGAAGGTCACCAGCAGAACAGCATCGGGATAACGGCGACGAATAGCTTCCAGCAGGGGCCTGCCTTGTTCAAATTCACCCAACGAAGAACAGTGCATCCAAACCCGCGGCGGCCCGGGCGGCAGGGTTTCAATCTGCCTGCGCCAATGCGTCCAAACGGTGCGCTGCCCCTGCACCCACGCTCTTGCCTTGGCATTGAAAGGGGACAGCAAATGGGCTAGCAAGTGGTAACAGCCCATGGCCAACACATAGAAAAAAACAGACAGTTGAAACATGATGGACATATGCAACAACGAATGTAGGCAGCCCGCCTCACTCTGTTTTGTTCATCCATCTTTTGCTACAATACCGGCTGCTGTTTAACAAAAGCAGACACACTTAAAAGGCGGAAAAGTTGACGTGTGGTGCTTGTATTTGTTGCTCACAATTATTTAACGAATACCAGCCATCCTTTCTGGGAGACCGCTCGTTGTTCAACTTTGAATAAACAAAAATTAAACACTGCACTCATGAAAAAATTGATGATGACCTTGGCGCTAGGCCTTGGATTAACTGTAGCTACTCAGGCCCAAACTATTGTAGACATTGCTGCAGGTAGCAAAGCGCATACTACGCTGGTAGCTGCCGTGAAGGCTGCAGGTCTGGTAGAAGCCCTGAGCGGCAAAGGTCCTTTGACCGTATTTGCTCCGGTAAATGATGCTTTTGGCAAACTGCCCGCTGGCACTGTAGAGACCTTGCTGAAGCCTGAGAGCAAAGGAAAGCTTACGGCCGTACTGACCTACCATGTGGTAGCTGGCAATTTGGATGCCAAGGCTGTATTGGCGGCTATAGAAGCTGGCAAAGGAAAAGCTGTACTGACCACGCTGCAGGGTGGCCAGCTGACCGCTACGGTGGAAAACGGCAAAGTGGTGCTGACAGATGCCAACGGTGGCAAATCAACCGTAGTAGCTACTGACCTGAAGGCCAGCAATGGTGTGATTCATGTGATTGATACTGTAGTGCTACCTAAATAAGGCAAAGAAGCTATGGGCTGATGAGGCGGCCGCTCACCTGAAAAGGGAGCGGCCGTTTTCGTTGATGGGTCGCCATCGGCAGCGGGCAACCGATGGTGGGGATTGGCCTGGTGGCAGCTCATGCTCAAAATATCCAGCGTGCCTCAATAGGCTAGCATCCACGCCGGCCATTGATCAGCCGATGAAAGTGGTACTACAAGCCTGCCGGTCATTCATCGACATTGTACTGTATTTCAGCTGGTTACCCATGGCGTTTTGTTGGGGCCTTGCCATTTTTTGCCGTACGTTTGTCGGCTGTAAACACACCCCTTCTATGAGTGCCATACAAATGGTGGATTTGAAAACCCAGTACCACAAGATAAAAGCTGATGTGGACAAGGCGGTACTGGACGTGCTGGATTCGACGGCCTTTATAAATGGCAAGCCTGTGGGCGAGTTTTCGACTGCGCTGGCCAGTTATCTGAATGTAGAGCATGTAATACCCTGTGCCAATGGCACCGATGCATTGCAAATAGCCATGATGGCCCTTGGGCTGCAGCCTGGCGATGAGGTCATCACGCCGAGTTTTACCTATGTGGCTACCACTGAGGTAGTGGCCCTGCTGCGACTAACGCCTGTGTTTGTAGATGTAGAGCCCGATACATTTTGCATGGATGCAGCCAAAATTGAAGCTGCCATTACGCCACGTACCAAAGCCATTGTACCTGTACACTTGTATGGGCATGCTGTCAATATGGAGCCCATATTGGCTTTGGCTGAAAAGCATGGATTGTATGTGATAGAAGATACAGCCCAGGCCTTAGGCGGCAGCTATTCGTTTGCTAATGGCCAACAAAAGAAGGTAGGTACCATGGGGCATGTTGGGTGCACCAGTTTTTTCCCCAGCAAAAACCTCGGCTGCTATGGCGACGGTGGGGCCATGTTTACCAATGATGCTGTATTGGCCGATAGACTGCGCATGATAGCCAACCATGGCCAAAAGGTGCGGTACTACCACGATATGGTAGGCTGTAACAGCAGGCTTGACACAGTGCAGGCAGCTATTTTAAACATTAAGTTGCCGTTGCTGGATGGCTACAACGCCGCCCGAAGGCAAGCCGCTCAGCGTTACAATGAGTTGTTTGCGCATCACCCAAAAATTACAACCCCTTTCGAAGCTGCCTACAGCCACCATGTGTTTCATCAGTACACGCTAAAGTTGGAAAATGCCAACCGCGATGAACTGGTGCAGCACCTTGCTGCAAAAGGTATCCCATCTATGATTTACTACCCGGTGCCGGTACACCGCCAGCGCATGTTTGCCGACTTTGGCGGTGCTGACTTTGAACTGCCGGTGACAGATTGGCTGACGGAACGGGTGATTTCATTGCCGATGCACTCCGAACTGACCGAAGCGCAACAGCAACTGATTGCGGCTGCGGTGCTTGAGTTTTTGCAATAACCATTATTGAAACTTTTTTCGAATAACCCCACTTACAACACGACCAAACGAACACCATGAAAATCGCTGTCATTGGAACGGGCTATGTAGGACTGGTAACAGGCACCTGCTTTTCTGAAACGGGTAACAAAGTAACCTGCGTAGACATCGACGAGAACAAGATCAACAAGCTGAAAGGTGGCACCGTCACTATTTACGAGCCAGGCCTTGAGAAGCTGTTTGAGCGAAACCTGAAAGAGGGCCGCCTGCATTTTACCACCCATTTAGCCGAAGGCATCAAGGATGCTGAAATCATTTTTTTGGCGCTGCCTACTCCGCCCGGCGAAGACGGAAGTGCCGATTTGCGGTATGTATTGGGGGTAGCGGCCGACCTGGGTAAAATTTTGCAAAAGGGTGACTACAAAATAATAGTGGACAAGAGCACCGTGCCGGTGGGTACGGCCGATAAGGTGCAAAAAGCTGTGCTGGATAGCAGCAATGGTACACTGGTGCCGGGTGAGGATTTTGATGTGGTCAGCAATCCGGAATTTTTGAGGGAAGGAGTGGCCGTGGACGATTTTATGAAGCCCGACCGCGTGGTAATTGGAACAGAAAGCGCCAAGGCTCGCCAGCTCATGGGTGAGTTGTACGCTCCCTTTGTGCGTCAGGGCAACCCGGTCATTTTTATGGATGAAAAAAGTGCCGAGCTGACTAAATATGCCGCCAACGCATTCCTTGCTACCAAGATCACTTTCATGAATGAGATAGCCCGTATGTGCGAACTGCTGGGCGCCGATGTAGATATGGTGCGCAAAGGTATTGGCAGTGATGAGCGGATTGGAAAGCGCTTCCTGTTCCCGGGTATCGGTTACGGTGGTAGCTGTTTCCCCAAAGATGTGCAGGCGCTGGCTAAATCGGCCGCCGAGGTGAAATACGATTTTCAGATTTTGAAAAGCGTAATGGCCGTAAACGAAGACCAGAAGACTTACCTGGTACCGCATATCAAAAACTATTTTGGGGGAGATGTGGCTGGCAAGCATTTTGCATTGTGGGGCCTGGCCTTCAAGCCTAATACCGATGACATTCGGGAAGCACCGGCCTTGTATATCATTAACGAACTGGTAGCGGCCGGTGCCAGCATCAGTGCGTACGACCCCGAAGCAATGAATAATGTGAGAAACAGCCCGATAGGTGATAAGATCAGTTACGCGGCCTCGCAATATGGGGCCCTTAAAAATGCTGATGCATTGATTATTGCGACCGAATGGAACGAATTTCGTACGCCTGATTTCGATTTGATCAGCACCCTGCTGAAAGAAAAAGTGATTTTTGATGGCCGTAACTTGTTTGATACCAGTGCCATGCAAAAAGAAGGCTACTACTATTTCAGCATTGGCCGTCGCACCGTCAAGCCCTGATCTTGTTTTTCAACCCTTCCAATCATAATAACACCCCCTCATTGTATGTCTGGCCAAACAAAAAAGCGTGTACTTATCACTGGTGCAGCTGGTTTTTTAGGTTCACACCTGTGTGATCGTTTCATGGCAGAAGGTTTTCATGTAATAGGCATGGACAACCTGATTACCGGCGATTTGCGCAACATTGAACATTTGTTTCCAAATCCGGATTTTGAATTCTACCATCATGATGTCACCAAGTTCATCCATATTCCGGGTGAGCTGGACTATATCCTGCATTTTGCTTCACCAGCCAGTCCCATCGATTATCTGAAAATCCCTATCCAGACACTGAAAGTGGGGGCCATGGGCACGCATAACTGTTTGGGTCTGGCCAAGGCAAAAAAAGCCCGCATATTGGTAGCCAGTACCAGCGAAGTATATGGCGATCCGCTGGTGCACCCACAAACAGAAGACTATTGGGGTAACGTAAATCCGGTAGGTCCGCGTGGCGTGTACGATGAAGCAAAACGTTATCTAGAATCTATCACCATGGCCTACCATACCTACCACGGTGTAGAAACGCGTATTATCCGCATTTTCAACACATATGGTCCACGGATGCGTCTCAATGACGGCCGTGCATTGCCTGCCTTTATTGGGCAAGCCTTGCGGGGCGAAGACCTGACTGTATTTGGTGATGGCAGCCAGACAAGGAGTTTCTGCTTTGTCAGCGATTTGATCGACGGCATCTATCGGTTGCTGATGAGCGACCATGTGTACCCGGTGAACATTGGCAACCCCGATGAGATATCGCTGAAAGATTTTGCCGAAGAAGTAATAAAGCTGACCAACAGCGACCAAAAGATAGTGTACAAGCCACTGCCGGCGGATGATCCAAAGCAACGCAAGCCCGATATTACCAAAGCCCGGCAAATACTAGGCTGGGAGCCTAAAGTTGGGCGTGCCGAAGGATTGAAGATCACCTACGATTATTTCAAAAACCTACCAGAAACTGAGTGGTACAAGCAACCCAAAGATTTTGTGAAGTAATCCGCCACGTTTCTATTTACTCTTTTTACACCCATGAGCATTTACAATACCCTGCTTGACAAGCAGGATCAACTGGCTGTGATAGGCCTTGGCTACGTTGGTCTACCCATTGCGTTAGAATTTGCCCGTCGCATTCGGGTCATTGGTTTCGACATCAATGAAGAGCGGGTACAACTGATGCGCCAAAGCATCGATCCCAGTAAAGAATTGGAGGCTGCTGCATTTGAGGGTTGCGATATTCACTTCACCAGCAGTCTGGACGAACTGAAGGCTGCTCGTTTTTACATTGTAGCTGTACCCACACCGGTAGATGAGCACAATGTACCCGACCTGGTACCGGTACTACGTGCCAGTGAAACGATAGGCAAGGTGATCAAACCCGGCGACTACGTAGTATTTGAAAGTACAGTTTACCCCGGCTGTACCGAAGAAGACTGCTTGCCGGTGATAGAGCGGCTCAGTGGCTTAAAAGCTGGCACCGATTTTAAAATAGGTTATTCGCCGGAACGTATCAATCCCGGCGATAAACACCACACGCTTCGCACTATTGTAAAGGTGGTAAGTGGCTGCGATGCAGAAAGCCTGGAGAACATAGCGAAGGTGTACGAACTGGTGGTAGATGCCGGGGTACACCGCGCCAGCAGCATAAAAGTGGCGGAAGCTGCCAAAATCATAGAAAATACACAGCGTGACCTGAACATAGCCTTGATGAACGAGCTGTCCATCATTTTTGATAAGATGGGTATCAATACCTACGAGGTGTTGGAAGCGGCCGGCACCAAATGGAATTTCCTGAAGTTTTATCCGGGCCTGGTGGGTGGTCATTGCATTGGGGTCGATCCGTACTATCTTACCTACAAAGCGGCTGAACTCGGTTATGCTTCGAAGGTGATACTCAGCGGTCGCATGATCAACGATGGCATGGGTGCCTATGTAGCCCGCAAGATCCTGATGCATATCATCCATTACAATGGCAATGTGCGGGAGTCGCGGGTACTGATCATGGGGGCTACTTTTAAAGAAAACGTAAGCGACATCCGTAACAGCAAAGTAGCTGATGTAGTGAAAGAGTTGCGGAATTATAGCATCAATGTAGACGTGATTGATGCGTATGCCGATAGCGACGAGGTGCACCATGAGTATGGCTTCTCATTAGCGCCGGCAGCTACAGGCACCTACGACGCCATTTTGCTGGCGGTAGCCCATGAGCCTTACGCTACAATGCAAACAGCCGAATTTGAAGCGCTGCTGAAACCCCACGGTATGATTGCCGACTTGAAAGGCATACTTCGTAACAAGGGGGTAAACTGCACCTACTGGAGCTTATAAAATCCTGACAACCGCCTCCAATGAAAATACTGGTAACAGGTGCCAACGGTCAGTTGGGCAAATGCTTTGCCGACTTGACGGCCGGGCCGGATGGTGCCGGTGAAAAATGGCACCTGCTGGGACGTGAGCATTTTGCCATCGATCAGTATGCCATGGTAGAGGAGGTGTTGAAGGAATTGAAACCCGATTGGGTAATAAATGCAGCGGCTTATACTGCTGTCGACAAGGCAGAATCGGAGCCGGCCGTAGCGATGCTGATGAATGGGGAAGCTGTTGGACATCTGGCGGCAGTATGCGCCCGGCTGAATATAGGACTGGTGCACGTAAGTACCGATTATGTGTTTGATGGAAGGGGCACACGGCCTTATTTGCCTACAGACGCTGTAGGACCGACGGGGGTATACGGAAAATCGAAACTGTCGGGCGAGCAGCTGGTGCAGCATCATCACCCCGGGGCGTTTATAGTACGCACCAGCTGGGTATATAGCCAGCACGGCCACAATTTTGTGAAGACCATGCTGCGGCTGATGGCGGACCGTACCGAGCTGAATGTAGTAAACGACCAGGTGGGTTGCCCAACTTATGCGCCCGACCTGGCAGCAGCTTTGCTACAGGTTTGCCGAACCGCCACCGCTGCACCTGGTGTGTACCATTTTTGCAACAGTGGGGCCATCAGCTGGTTTCAGTTTGCCACCAGTATTGCCGCAATGATTGGCTCAGACTGTCAGGTAAAACCCATTGCCACCAGCCAATATCCTACACCCGCAGCACGGCCACCCTACAGTGTGCTCGACACCAGCAGTTTCAGCCAAACCTTTCACTGGCCCATGCAGCCATGGCAAGACAGGCTGCGTGTTTGCCTGCATCATCTAGGTTACTAAGCAGGCAGGTTCGCTTTGCTTCTTTTTTCTACCGTATTTTTTCAGTATGGCTTCTGTATTTATCACCGGTGCAGCTGGCTTTGTGGGCAAAGCGCTTACAAAAGCCTTGCTGGCAGAGGGCTACGAGGTGCATGCCTTGTGCCGGCATACCGAGCAAGCCGCAGCGCTGGACCAACTGGGTGCAAAACCTGTGCTAGGAGATATACTGCATTTGTCAGAATGGGATTTGCCCGCGGCAGACTATGTCATTCATGCCGCTGCGCTGGTAGGCAAAGCTGGCAGCACTGCCGACTATAAGTTGGTAAATGCGCATGCCACACTGGAATTGGCCAGGCGCTGCTCCGACAGGGGCATCAGCCGCTTTGTTTTTATCAGTAGTCAGTCAGTGCTTTTCAATACCAGCCATCAACTGCAAATGACCGACAACCTGCCTTACAGTCGGGTATCGGACCCATACATTCAAAGCAAGGTAGCCGCCGAGCAGTTTTTGCAACAGCTGGCTGCCACAACGACCATGCAGGTGTATAGCTTGCGCCCTACCATTATTTGGGGCGAAGGCGATACCGTGCAAATACCTTTAATGCGGTCCGCTATGCAGTCGGGCCGCTTCAGGTGGATAGGCGGCGGCCGCAGTTTGCTGCAACCTGTTTACGTTGGCAACCTGGTACATGCTTGCATACAATTGCTGGCCACAGCTGCACCAGCACCGGGTGCCTATCTGGTAGCCGATGCAGAAGTACATCGGCAATCTGAATTTTGGCAGCGCTTGCTTCCGGGTGTAAAGCCCTGGCCGTCTAAGAGTATAGCTTTTGAGCTGGCATGGACCATTGCTTCCACCATGGAGGTATGTTGGCGGTTATTGGGTATTCGCAAAAAGCCTCCGGTCACCAAAGTAGGGGTGCTCAGCTTTGGGCGAAGCCATACGGTAAGTTGCCAAAAGGCAAATGATGCATTCGGATACGCTCCCAAATACAGTTTTGATGAAGCATACCGAACCTTTACTTTTGACCGGTGAGTTCGCAGCCTTCGGTCGCTATTCTGATTCTCAATTACAACGGTCGCCACCACCTCGAAGCATTCCTGCCGTCGGTTTTGGCGGCTACCTATTCCAACAAAACTGTTTGGGTAGTCGATAATAAATCGACTGATGATAGTTGCAGCTGGCTGCGTCAGCATCATCCTGAAGTACACCTGCTGGAAGTGCCCAGCAACCGTGGTTTTGTAGGCGGGTACAACTTTGGATTTGAGCATATGCATGCCGACTATGTGCTACTGCTGAACAACGACGTGCGGGTGATGCCGGATTTTATTGAGCCGGTCATTGGCATGATGGAAGCCGACCCTGCATTAGCAGCCGTACAAAGTCGGCTCCGCAATGTGCAAAACCCGCATGAATTTGACTATGCGGGTGCGGCTGGCGGCTATATAGATGCTTTGGGCTATCCGTTTTGCAGGGGTCGCCTGTTAGAAACCGTAGAGCAGGATGAAGGGCAATACAATGATGATCATCATCGTCTGTTTTGGGCCACGGGTGGCTGTATGTTCATTCGCTCTTCGCTTTACAAGCAGTTCAACGGCATGTATAGCTACCTGTTTATTCAAAACGAGGACATCGATCTCAGCTGGCGCTTGCAGCTGAATGGTTACCGCATTGGTTACTGTGCCGATAGCATTGTGTACCATGTAGGTGGCGGCTGCATCAGCTGGGAAACACCACAAAAAATATTTCTGACGTTTAGAAACAACCTGGTGGTTATTACCCGCAACATGCCTGTAAGCCGTTTGCTGTGGCTCATTCCGCTGCGGCTGGCGCTGGATAGTGCGGCGGCCATTCGCTACCTGCTGCTGCGCCAGCCTGGCCATGGCTGGGCCATTTGGCGGGCCATTGGTACCTACCTGCATTGGTTGTTTTTCATTAGCCGCCACTCGGCAAATGGCGAACATAAATGGCCGGGCAAACGGGGCCTGCTGGAGTGCGATGGCGTGTACCGCGGCTCAATTGTGTGGCAGTATTTTGTGCGGGGCAAACGCAAGTTCACCGACCTGTATCCGAAAAATAAATAAGACTGCCTTCGTCTTTATCCGACTCAACCGTGATTGCCGGCATTCGCCGACTGTTGATGGCTGTCATTACGCGTATGCTGCCTACGCGGGTACTGTCCAATTGCCAGGCAATGGCTTCGGCAAAGCCATATCGGAAAGTAGGAATTCCTTTGAAGGTGATCGGGAGGTTGACCAGTGTAACGGTGGCGTTGGCGGGCTGCTGTTGTAGCTGCTCAATAGTACTTTTAGTAATGGTGCTGGCTGTTTGGTAGTCGCTGGCAGCTACTTGTAAAAACAGGAGATGATAACCAAGAAACAGGGTGGTGCCGGCCATGGCTAAAGCACGATATGGCCGGCTGATGAGGTACAGGCTGTAAAGCACCCAGGCGGCCAGGAAGGCCGAAGAAAAATAGAGATAGCGATCAGACTCATAACCTGTAACACTGATGCCAAGGCTGATAAACAGTGAATAGCTGGCGAGCCAACAAATGAGGAGCCACTTCCACAGTTTGTTGATGACCTGCAGGCGGTAGCAACTGTACATCAAAGCGACCATGCATACAGCAATAACCACGCTGAGTGATACAAATACAGCCGGAGTTGAAATAGGCGGCAGGAAACTGCGGAAAAACAGTTTGTAAGCATTGGTGGCTAACGCGGCGACATTGAACTGAAGCACGTTGCCGGCTTCATAATGCCCCAGTACGCCCTGAATGAGGTGCTGGCGAAGCGGAAGGTATAGCAGCCAGCTAAGGACTAGCGGCCACAAAACCATCAACAACCGCTTGCGCAAATGCTGTTCCATGGTTTGCCTGGCCCAATACCACCACAGTAGCAAATACGGGAGCAGCAACCAACTGGTTTCGTAAGTAAACAATGCCAGCCAAAAACAAGCCAGCGAAGGAAAAACGAGCCACCAGCGCTGAATGGCCTGCCACATAAACCACCACGATAATAGTACCAGCAGAAGGCTCAATGAGGCAGTACGACTTAATATCCAAAAGATGGTTTCGGCATGGAATGCGTATAGCCCAAAGCCAAGTACCATCAATACAATGATTTTCCTGGGTACAGTAATGCCGAATGTGCGGCTGACCAGCTGGAAGAGCCAACCCAGCATGAACACGTTTGCCACATGCAACAAGGCATTGGTAAGGTGGTAGCCAGGCGCCCATTTGCCAAACAACAAATGATCAAGAAACAGGCTGAAGTCATTGATATGCCGGGCACTATTATGGTGCCCCAGGGTTCCATCCGAAGCCATCGGGATGTGGATGAAATCATCGTTCAAAAAATAGAAGCGGCCCGGCCATAGTGCCCACCCAAGGCCAACGGCCGCCAACACTACCAGTGCTTTGAACCATTTTGCTGGAAACAGATCGGCGGCAACATGGGTGGAGTGGTGCTTGGGCAACGCTTGCATGGCTGTTTACTTTAGCACTTGTTTCAAGCTGGCATTGCCATCCTCCCGCCATTGGTAGTAGCCCAGCATTTTGCCGGTGGCCCACTTGCCAAAAACCTGCTCAAACGTGCGATACAAGGCTACATCATATTTGCGGTGAAAGGCCAGCCAGCACTGGTTGCAATTGTGCATGTAGTGTTGCTGTTTTTGCTGTGCATCCTTTCCATTGAAAATCTCATCCAGCGATTGCTGATGAATATTGCCCAGTACCAGATCCAGATTCTGGCAAAGTGGTACGTCGCCATTAGGCAGCACTACCAGACTTTCTATAATGCTGAAACATTTGAGTTGCACCTGCTTGCGGCGCCATCCTTCGTAAAGGGCCAGGTACTCATAGTTTTCTTTGAACTCCTTAATGCCTTCCGGAATAAAATCTGCAAAGCGACGATGAATCTTGCTGGCATCGTGCTGTGGCAAGTGCGGATCATTGGTCAGCTCCGCTTGTTTCAGCTCCTTGGTGGCCTCTATCTTGTCCTTCAGCTGCGCCACATCTTTATACTGCAATGGCTTGGTCTGCTTTTGCTCGCCAATCTCGGTCTCATGCGCTTTGTCGTAGGTATCAAACAGCGGAATGTTGTTGTACAAGCCCACCCGCATGTCTATACCATACTGCCTGCATACCGCTGCTACATGCTCCATATCGCCAAAGTCGTTGTAAGGGCTTAAGGTAAACATGACCGAAATGGTCACTTCCTTGTGCAGAGCTTTGATCACTTGCAGCACATGCTGGTAGCCAGCTTTGCCACGCATGTACAGGTAGGTTTCCTCGTTGCCATCCAGGCTGATGTACAGGCGCTGTGGCTTGTACTTGCGCACTGCCGCTATCAGGCTATCGGGCTTCAGGCAGTTGCTCAGGATGTCGTAATTGCGATGATGATCGTAAAACCACTGCAATATGTCATGGGCTTCGGGGTGGAGCATGAACTCGCCGCCTTCCAGGCCAATGTTGGTATTGCTGGTCACACAGCGGCTTTCCATCAGCTTCACAATGTCGGCTGCCGGCAGGTGCTTCACCGGCCGCTTGGCCCAAATAAGGCAATGCTTACAGGCGCTGTCGCACAGGTCGGTGGCATATATCATCAGCCTGTTCAGCTTTTTATTGCCCGGAAACAACCGATTGCCCACAATAGCCGACCCACGTTGCCAATATTCACCAATGCTGTACATGCCGTTCAGTCTGTTCTTTTGGAGTAGCGCAAAAAACAAAAATACAAGCCAGCACAGGTCAAGTGTTTATTCACATTGGCGCACCGTACCAGGTAGCCCTGGCTTGTCGGTGGGCAAATTATCTATATTGGCCAACCTAATTTGTACGGAATCCGAAAAAGCATGGCAGAACAATCCTCATTCAAACAATCACTCGGCCTCATCGACGGCACCCTCATTGTTATTGGTTCCATGATTGGCTCGGGCATCTTCATCGTCAGCGCCGATATTACCCGGCATGTAGGCAGTGCCGGCTGGCTGGTGGCCGTTTGGCTCATTACCGGCTTCATGACCATCACAGCGGCGGTAAGCTACGGCGAACTTAGTGGCATGTATCCCAAAGCGGGTGGCCAATATGTGTACTTGAAGGAGGCTTACAATCCGTTGGTCGCTTTTTTATACGGCTGGAGCTTTTTTGCGGTCATCCAAACTGCTACCATCGCTGCAGTGGCCATTGCTTTCAGCAAATTTGCAGCTTACCTGCTGCCGGCCGTCGGCGAAGACAAAGTGCTCTGGCAAACCGGCGATTTCAAAATTTCGGCAGCGCAGGTGGTGGGCATTGGTATCATTGCCTTGCTTACCTGGGTCAACACACGTGGCCTAAGAGAGGGGAAATTTATCCAACGGGTGTTTACGGCTACCAAACTGATCAGCCTGTTCGGCCTTATCATTTTTGGCCTGCTGGCGCTAAAGGGCGATGTGTGGGCGGCTAACTGGGGTGCCGACGCCTGGAAAATAGGGAAGGGGTCGGCCGAATCGGGTAGCTGGGTGATAACAGAATATCCGGCTGTGACGGCTATTCTGGGTGCCATTGCCGCCTCTATGGTAGGCAGTGTTTTCAGCAGCGATGCCTGGAACAACGTGACGTTTATAGCCGGCGAAATGAAGAACCCGCAACGCAATATTGGCTTGAGCTTATTCCTGGGTACGCTCATCGTCACTATCATTTATGTGTCGGCCAATGTGATGTATACCGGCGTACTGCCGATGGAATCCATTGCCGGGGCAGAAAAAGACAGAGTAGCCGTGGCGGCCGCCCGTGAAATATTTGGCAACCTTGGCACCATCATCATTGCGGTGATGATCATGATCAGCACGTTTGG
>JALOMC010000287.1 GCA_025455665.1 Chitinophagaceae bacterium
TATTTCTTTCAGCGTCAGCTGTTGTTTCACCTCCAGCGCTTCGGCTATCAGGTATTCGCGGTCGCTCAGGTCTTGTGGCAGCACACCGTGGTGCTCATTATATTGAACAATGCTTTCGCTGCTCAGCTTCAGGTGGCTGGGCAGGGCGGCCATCATCACTTCGCCTTCGCTGCAGCAGTAGTAGCTGGCTATCCAGCTCCAAAGCTGTAGCTGTGCCGGCTGCACCACCGGCTGCTCATCCAGCAGGTTCAAAATAGGTTTGGTTTCGTAGTGCAGGGGCTGCTGGGTGTGCAGGGTTTTTAGGGGCTGCTGGGTGTGCAGGGTTTTTACCACTCCTGCGTAGCGTTTCGCCTTCACCTCTACTTCCACCCGGCAGCCGGGTTGCACTTTGTCGGCCCACTCATCGGGCACGCCCCAGGTCAGGGTTTTGGGCAGGTAAATGGGCACAATCACATCGGCAAATAATCCATAGCGGGCAATGCCAAACAGGGAGTTGCTATGTGCCGGTGTGTCGATCATGTTGTGCAAATTCAATAATAGCGGTTTCCATCTTATCGAACACCAGTTTTTTCAGCGCAGGCAGGTCGTCCATGGTCAGGCCGGCAGCTGGTACTTCGGGCAGTACCACGGCCCTGCTGCGGCCAGGCCGCAAGCACAGCACCGATTGATAGTGCATCAGCTTTTTGGCATCGAGGTACACAATCGGTTTGATAGGGGTACCCGTTTCGATGGCAATGCGAAAAGCACCGTCGTAGAAATGCTTGAGCGGTGCGCCAGTTTCGTTGAAAGTACCTTCAGGGAAAATGAAAATAGAGGTGTTTTGATCGAGCACCTTTTTTAGCGTGGCCACGCTGCGGGCTCGCTTTTCGGGGCTGCTACGGTCTACCAGCACTACGGCCAGGCGGTACAGGATGCCGAACAGCGGAATGCGGGCCATTTCGGCCTTGCCCAGCACCCGTATGTCATTGTGCCGGATGGCCTGAAAAATGAGTGGAATATCCAAGTAGGAAATATGGTTGGCCACAAACACATAGTGCCGCTGCGCATCGATCGGTTCCAGGTAAATATTGCGATGCCGGATGCCGATGACCAGGAACCACGCATCGCTCCAGAACCGGCACAAGTGAATGATGAGGTGCCCGCCGCGGGGCTGCCCCAGCGCCATGGCCAGCAGTATGCCGGGCGTAATGAACAGCAGCAACGCAATGAATAGAATAGCGGCGTATACAAAATACAGCACACGAATCGGGTACAGCATGGGCACAAGGTTACAACTTGGTCATGGAATGTGCTTCGGCCCGGGCGGCAAACATGGGCTTCACCTGCTGCCATAGGGTTTTGAAAAACTCACTGTAGCGATAATTGTCAAGATCGGCCACACTGCGCCAGCGGCTGATGGTGAAAAAGATGTGCGGCTCGGCTTCGTCCTGATAGGCATTCAGCTCCAGGCAGCCGGCAAACTGGCTGATGCCCTGCTGGTGCGCTGCAAAAATGGCTTTGAAAGCCTCGGCGTGTTGCGGCAGCAGCGTCAGCTTGACGACGCGGGTAATGGGGCTCATGAGTAGCAGATGATAGATGATAGGGAAAGAGTTGGCAGATGGCAGATGACAGTTGGCAGTGTGTCAATGCCTAAATAACGTTGACCACTTTTTATAAACTTTTCCAACCCGCATTGCGGGTGTCGATGCCTGCATAAGGTTGACCACTTTTTAGCCTGTCTGCTGACCATCTGTTTGCTGAAACAAAATTTTCACGGTGCGGTAAAACATGCGGGCTTTCATCAGTTGTTCATTCACTGCTTCATCGCCCACGGCCTGCAGGCCAAACAAGCCGGCTGCATTCCCTTTGTTCACCGCTATTTCCAGCAGCCCCCCGGTGTTGAAATAAGCCAGTTTATCGCCCTCCGCCACCATGCCGTAGTGTTCGGCTAGTTTTTGTATGCGGTCGTCGCTTTTGAAGTGGATGGTAAACGGGCGGCCCTTTCGCACGGTTTCAAAATCGTGCCGCGAAATATTGGTCACCACGTTTTCAAACCGATCGATGTAGATGATATTGCCTTCGATCCAGTCTTCGCCGGAGCGTGGCCGCAGGCTATTTTTTTCTACCCATTGCGGCACGGGCGTACCCAACTGCTGCAGGCTGGTATCGGCCCGCTGGCCCACAATGGCGTTGCCAATAGCGTCTACCCAACTCATCAGGTGTGGCACCTGTGTTTCCAGCATGGGCAGGCGCACCAATTCATCTGGTACCCCGTCTAGTATCATCGGCAGCAGGCCATTGTCGGGGCAGGCAAAATAGTGCCCGCGGTAGCTGGCCAGCAAGCATCCCAGCTGTGCTTTGTCAAATAGATTTACCAACACCACATGCCAGCTGCCCACGGGAAAATGCGGGTAACCACTTCGTACAAAATAAGCTGCCTCATTGTAATTAAATGGCGACACCTGGTGACTGAGGTCGGCTATTTGCCAATGGCTGTTTTTTTGCCACAACCTGCCCTTGATGGCGCCAGCCAGGTAGTCTTTCTGACCAATGTCGGATGTAAGGGTGATGATAGGCACAATCTGCTATTGCAAAAAAGGCAAGCTGCGATCAGGCAAGCTGCACTTATTTGATGAGAACCCCGTCTTTGTAAAAAAACTTACGCACCAGCTTATCTGCCAGCGAGGGAAAAAACTTGTTCATGAACACCGTTCGCTTACCCGTGAATGTGAGCACCAGTGTACGCTTGCGTTGTGCTACAGCGTTCAGGATATGCGCAGCGCATTCCTCCGAGCTCATCATTGCCTTTTCATCCATGGGGCTTTCACCCTGCGCCGAAGCATCCTTGTTGAGGGCAGCATTGCGGATATTGCTGGCCGTAAAGCCCGGGCACACCCACATCACGTTTACGCCGCTATCCAGCAGTTCTGTACGAAGGGCCTCCAGCCAGCCTTGCAGCGCCCATTTGCTGGCGCTGTAGCCGCTGCGCCCCGGCAGGCCGCGGTAGCCGGCTATGCTGCTTACGCCTATGATATCGCCCTTCGACTGCATGATATGTGGCAGAGCATACTTGGTGCAGTACAGCACGCCCCAAAAGTTGATGTCCATGACCTGGCGGATGGTATCCAGCGATGTCTCTTTGAATTCGGCCCGCATAGAGATACCGGCATTGTTGATGAGCACATCAACGGTACCGAAATTTTTGATCACCGACGCCATGAAGAGGCGGCAATCGTTTTCGTTGCTTACGTCGCACACAGTGGTGTGCAGTTCGCGGCCCGGATTTTCCACCTGCAGCTGATATAATTTGTCGCTGTTGCGACCGCAGGTAGCTACCCGGGCGCCTACCGACAGCAGCAGTTCTACCAGCGCTTTGCCAATGCCATCGCTACCACCGGTCACTACGACCACTTTGTTGGAGAAATAAGCAGGATTGTTGAGGGAAACCATAGGTATAGCAAAATTGGCGCTTGAGCGGCCGCCATTTGTTAAAGAATTTTCAAACAGGCTGTTGAAAAACGTGCCAGAATTTTTTTTGGGTGCAAAAGGGTCCACGCCTATTTTTGCACTCCCAAAAACGAAATAGTCGTTGCTATTTTGTTGAAGATCGGAGATCTGGTAGCTCAGTTGGTAGAGCAATACACTTTTAATGTATGGGCCCTGGGTTCGAGTCCCAGCCGGATCACAAAAATGTACGAAACCCCGTTAGCAGGCGCTGACGGGGTTTTTTGTTGGCCGCTCACTGGCTGATGTCACCAAGTTTTTGTCACCGTTTTTTTTGGCGCACATTTTTTGGTGACAGTTTTATCGCCGCTGTTGGTCGCCTGACCAGCAGCCCCACCCCTTGCCACAGCTTTTCCGTCATGCCGACGTTAGGAGGTATCTCCCCAAGTAGGTCTGCTCCCTTCAAGAGAGCCCGCTCATCCACGCCAGGCTTTGCATGTCCTTTTTGTCTTGATACAAAAAGGACCACCTACGAC
>JALOMC010000288.1 GCA_025455665.1 Chitinophagaceae bacterium
GCACATCCGGTCGCAGCGGCTGTTCCGCAGCGAATGGCAGGTCGATCTTGTCTATTTCCTGCTGAGTTCGATGTTGGTGTTGGTATCGGCTCCGCTGCTGTTTCGTTTTGCCATTCATGGCTGGCTAAACGAGTCATTGGCTAACCTGCTGACGCTGGTAATCTTCCTGCTTTGGCTGTTTGCATTGGATTATCTGATCGAAAAATTTGAAGCCAGCAGTGCTGTGGTGCAAAAGATCAAAATGATGGTGGGCCCGTTCACCGAAATTGTATCAGCCATCAAAGACATGCCCCGCATTATGTGGCAGCTGGCGTTGGTGTATTTATTTCAGTGGTATGCCTTGTTTTGCTATTGGCAAAACAGCAGCAAAAGCACCACGCCGGCCAAAGACCCCAAGCTGTACGAAGAAGCCGTGGGCTGGACAGGGCTGGTAAACGGTTGGTACAATATCGTCACCTTCATCAGTGCCTTTGCACTGGTTTGGTTTGCTAAAAAGTATTCGCCTAAGCTGGTGCACTTTTCCTGCCTCATTTTGGCAGGGCTGGGCTTTCTGGCTTTTCCGCACATCGAAAACAAGTACCTGCTATTTCCAGCCATCACCGGCTTTGGCATTGGCTGGGCCAGCATGATGGGCATTCCGTATCTGATGGTGGTAAGTAATATTCCTAAGGAACGCTACGGCGTGTACATGGGCATTGTAAACATGATGATTGTAATACCTATGATTCTGCAAAACATCACGTTTGGGGCGGTGCTCAAAAATTATTTACACAACGATCCGGGAAAAGCCATCTCATTTGCTGGTGTGCTGCTGCTATTGGCCGCTGCCGCTACACTTTTAATGAAACCCAAAAAGACCGAAGGCCCCATCGTATTGGCGGGCGCCGGGCACTAATGTACCAAGGCAGGTTTTGCAAAACGGTACACTGAAAGCAGACACTATGAAGAAACTACTATGCATGGGCGAGGCCCTCATCGATATGATTTGTACCGACAAGGGCAGATCGCTAGCCAACGGTGAAAACTTTTTGAAAAAGGCTGGCGGCGCACCAGCCAATGTAGCGGCCGCTGTAGCTGCCCTGGGTGGGCAGGTAGAAATGAGTGCGAAAGTAGGTGCCGACCCATTTGGGCAGCACCTGCTGCAGGTAATGCAAGACATGGGTATTGGCACCCGGTTTGTGTTTGCCGATCCGCAACACTTCACCACGTTTGCGTTTGTATCGCTGATGGAAAACGGTGAGCGTGATTTTTACTTCAACCGCGGGGCCGATGGTCAATTAAGTACCGATGATCTGGCTGGCATCCCGATGGATGAGTTTGATATGCTGCACTTTGGCAGCGCTACAGCTTTTCTGCCAGGTCCGCTGCAGCACAGCTATCGGCAGCTGTTGCAGCAGGGTATAGATGCAGGCATGTTTATCAGTTTCGACCCCAACTACCGGCACCTCCTGTTTGCACAGCAGCAGGCATCGTTTATAGAGCAAAGCTGGTATTTCATGGAGCATTGTCACTTCTTTAAACTAAGCGATGAAGAAGCCATGTTGCTGACCGGTACGGCCACGCTGGAGGCGGCGGCCGATGAGCTGTTGCGTCGCACCAGCAGTACGTTTGCCATTACGCTGGGGGCGGCAGGTACACTGCTGCGCTGCGGTGCTCATACACAGTTGGTAGGTAGTATTCCGGTAAAGCCGATAGATACCACTGGTGCCGGCGATGCTTTTGTAGGGGCGGTACTGTGCCAGCTGCAGCAACTGCCGGCAGCACAGCGCAGCATGATTAAGCTGGCACAATGGGAGCAGATAGTGAGCAATGCCAACAAAGCCGGCGCCCGAACCTGCGAGTACATGGGTGCTATGGAAGCTTTCAAACATTTACACAAAAGCATTTTCGATTAGTAAGCATGTATACGCATACGCTACATCAGCAAGCCAAGGAACTGGCGACTTCGTCTACCCTGGATATTGCAGGCACCGATCTCAACTTTTTTACCCGGCTGCTAAGCAATACTGAACAAATGCACGATTTGTTTATGCAGCTGTATGGCCACCGGCCCGATGCGGCTGCGCAGTTTGCCCGGCTGCTGCAAACGGTAGTGGCCGCTTATGCAGGGCGGTCCGCAGTGCTACGGCAGCTGGACGATGAGAAGCTGGCCAAGCCTGAACCTTGGTTCACCAGCCATCAGCTGGTGGGCATGAGTTTGTATGTCGATCGGTTTGCCGGCAATTTGGCCGGCCTGCAGCAACGGCTCCATTATTTTGAAGAGTTGGGGGTAAACCTGCTGCACCTGATGCCCATCTTTCAGAGTCCGCCCAATGAAAGCGATGGTGGCTATGCGGTATCCAATTTTCGCGAAGTAGATCCTCGCTTTGGTAGCTTGCAAGAGTTGCAGCAGCTACAGCAGGCGCTTCACCAGCAGGGCATGTACCTCATGCTCGATATCGTGCTCAATCATACTTCGCATCACCATGCATGGGCAGTGAAGGCAAAGCAGGGAGATGCTCATTATAAGAATTTCTATTACTTCTTTCCCGACAGAACCCTGCCCGATCAGTACGAGGTGACCATGCCGGATATCTTTCCGGAAAGTGCGCCCGGCAGTTTTACCTGGGTGCCCGAGCAGCAAGCATGGGTCATGAGTGTGTTTCACAATTATCAGTGGGATCTCAACTATACCAATCCTGCTGTGCTGGTAGCCATGCTGGATACCATATTCTTCTACTCCAATCTGGGCGTAGATGTGCTGCGCATCGATGCGCCGGCATTTATCTGGAAAAAGCTGGGCACCAGCAGCCAAAACCTGCCGGAGGCGCATACGCTGCTACGCCTGATAAAGCTGTGCGTACAGGCTGCTACACCGGGCATGGCATTGCTGGGCGAGGCCATTGTAGCACCTGCCGAAATCATGAAATACTTCGGCACCGACCGGTACACGGCCCGTGAGTGCGACTTTGCCTACAATGCTACCCACATGGCACTGCAGTGGGATGCACTGGCCACCGGCGATACGCGGGTGATGCTGGCGGCACAGTATGAGCTGCTACGCAAGCCCTACGGTACTTCGTGGATCACCTACACCCGCTGCCACGATGATATAGGCCTTGGGTACGATGATGATATGATCAGGGCGGCGGGCTACGATCCGTTTGAGCATCGTCGGTTTTTAAAAGACTATTTCAGCGGCGCCTATGAGGGCTCGCCAGCGGTGGGTGCTTTGTTTGGGGTCAATCCAAAAACCAATGATGCCCGCATCAGTGGCTCGCTGGCCTCGCTGTGCGGACTGGAAAAGGCAGTAGCCAGTGGCGATGAAGGGCAGATGAGCAAAGCCATTCAAAAGATAGTGTTGATGCAGGCGCACAGTTTTTTTATGGGTGGGCTGCCCATGCTGTTTTATGGTGATGAACTGGGTGCCATGAACGACTATAGCTACCTGCAAGACCCCGGCAAAAGCTACGACAACCGATGGATGCACCGTCCGCTGCTACAGTGGGATGCACTGCCCTATCAAGATGAAACAGCCATTGCTGGCCGTGTGTTTGCGGCCACCCGCCAGCTGATAGCGCTGCGCCGCCGCCTGCCTGTATTGGCCGACCGCAGCAATCTGGAGTGGATGACGCCACACAATATTCATGTGGCGGGCTATGTGCGCCATACAGCAGCACAGCGCTTGTATTGCGTGTTCAATTTTTCGGATAAAGATGCCTGGCTCACCTGGTATGCTTTTCGGGAAAAAGGGCTGCAGAGCGCCACTGTGCACGATCATGTCAGCGGAAAGGACCTTAGCGTGGGTACCGATCGGGAATACCTGGTGCTGCCGCCGTTTGGGTTTATGCTGCTGGAGGGGGTTTAGCGTCCATACATTTTTATCAGCGCCAGCAGCACGCCGTTGGTCCAGCCAAAGCCGTCTTGCGAGGGGTATTCGCCGCCGCCGGCATCCAGCTGTGTGTTTACCACGTTGTATTTCTCCATCAGTTTGCCGGTGCGGGCAAATACATCGGTATTCAGTTGTATCCAGTTGCGGGCTATTTGCTGCGCCAGTGCCGGCTGGTTATTTCGCCGCA
>JALOMC010000289.1 GCA_025455665.1 Chitinophagaceae bacterium
CACTTCATCGATGGGCGTCAGCCAATCCCAAATGTGCAGGTACAGTACGTCAATGAAATCGGTTTTCAAACGGCGCAGGCTTTGCTCCACGCTGCGCATCATGTTTTTGCGATTGTTGCCGCTGGCGTTGGGGTTGGTCTGGTTGTCGTACAGGCTGTACTTGGTGGCCAGCACCCAATAGTCGCGGTCGCGTTGGTTGATAAAAGCGCCTACAATCTGTTCGCTTTGGCCATCCTGGTAGCGGTTGGCGGTATCTAAAAAATTGCCACCCGCCTGGGCAAATGCTTCCATGATGCCAAAGCTGGCTGCCTGATCTACACCCCAGGGGGTAGCCGTACCAAAACCCATGGTACCGAGGCACAGCTCACTTACTTTGAGGCCACTGCGGCCCAGGAGTTTGTATTGCATGCTGCGAAGTTCAAGGTTCGGGAGTTCGCAAGTTCAAAAGTTCACGAGTTCCAGCGTTTGAAGGTTCAAACGTTCAAGGTTCATTGGTACAAAAGCTGTATTTGCAGCTTGGTTAGCTTGATGTGAGTAGTGGCCGAAGGGTTTTCGTTGGGGAACTGTGCTTTAAACCGTTTGCCAGTGAGCATACCAGTTCAGTGTTTACGGCCTTTCTGCTACGCCACGCCAACTACTGACCCTTGTCACTATTCACCCAATTGATCAATACCCAATTGACCAATTGCCTAATCCCCCAATTCCCCCCCTACCACGGCAGCTCCTGCCCCAGGTGAATGTATTTGCCGTTGGGCGCATCGGCTGCGGCTAGTTGCACCGTGGTTTTGGCACCGTCCACTACGTTCATGGGTGCGGCGTCGCTGCCCATATCGGTCTTTACCCAACCCGGGTGGGCGGCATTTACGCGTATGCGGGTGTGGGCCAGTGCGTGTGCCAAATGTACCGTGTAGGCATTCAGTGCCGTTTTGCTGGCGTTGTAGGCAAATAGTTTGCTACTGTAGATGGGCGATTGCGGATCGGCGTGAAGGGTGAGCGAACCAAGGATGCTGCTCAGGTTGATGATGCGGCCGGCCTCACTTTTTTCGATGAGTGGCAGCAAGGTGTTGGTAAGGTGGACGATGGCAAAAAAGTTGGTATCAAAGGTCTGGCGCAGTACCGCATCGTTGATGTTGGTGGAGGTATTGTCGTCCCAGTTGTTGCTTTCTATCTGGATGCCGGCATTGTTTACCAGCACATCCAGCTTGCCAAAGCGCTGCTGAATGAGGTCGTACAACGCTTGTACCTGTGCCGCGTTGTTTACATCCAGTGCTACATACTCTACAGGTAGCCCCTTTGCAGCCAGTTCGTCGGCCGCTTGCTGGCCCAGGGCCTGGTTGCGGGCTGCTAGTAGTACATGGTGGCCTTGTGTAGCCAGTTGGCGGGCGGTTTCAAATCCGATGCCTTTGTTGGCACCGGTAACTAATGCAATGGTCATGATGAAAATGATGGTTGAAATAAATGTGCTGCCAAAGGAGTAAGCACCCACGCAGACCGGCAGCAGCCTGCGGGGTGTAAATGTGGTAACGAAAAATCAGGCGCCTTGTTGATACGCAGCAGCCCAGGCCTGTGCAAACTGCGCCAGGGTTACCTGGCCACGAACGGGCGTGTGCTGCCAGTAATCGGCCTGTATCAGGCCTTCGCGGAGGCTTTTGCCCAATTGGGTGTAGCCATTGGCCACAGTAGGCGGCAGGCCCATGCCCAGCATGGCTTGTTCGGTTTGCTCGTCGGTAAATACTACCCATGGAGCAGGTTTGCCCACTGCCTGGCTCAGCACCTCGGCTATTTCGGCCGTGGTGTGTTCGCTGCTGCTGATGTATTGTACCTGTTTGCCGCTAAACGACAGGTTGAGGAGGGTAGCCGCGGCTACATCGGCTATATCGTTGGTGTCTACCAGTACCATTTTTTCATCGGTGCCACCAAAATTGCCCCCGAGGATACCAGCGTTCTTCAGTAGTGGTATCATGCTAAACAGGTTGTAGTAGAAGTAGGAAGGGCGCAGGTACACTGCATCGATGTCGGCTTCGGCATCCAGCAGTGTTTCCAGGTAGGCCACGCCATCAATAGGGCCGGCACCATGGCGCATGTGGGCGCCAATGCTGCTCAGTACTACTACTTTCTTTAGCTGGTTGGCCTTTACGGCATTTACATACAGCTGTGCTATTTGCTGCTGCCATGGGTACCAATCCTGCACATCCCATTTGGGAGGTATCATCAGGTACACGGCATCGGCGCCAGCAAAGGCGTTGGTTACAAAAGCTTCGTCTTCTACCGAGCCAATGGCGGCGGTAGCGCCCAGGCTGGTAAGGGGTGCCAGGTTGGCCTCGCTGCGGCCCAGTACGGTGACGGTGTGGCCCGCTGCCAGCAGTTGCTGCACAAGGGGCTTGCTGATGTGGCCTGCGCCACCGGTGATTGCGTAATGCATGGTGAATGTGGTTTTGTTTGTTTGGTAATGAAGAATTAATATTTGTATATACAAATGATTGTCGAAAAAAAACTCAGACCTCCAGTTGGTCGGTCATTTGGCAAATGTTGCCCACCAGCTGCTGCATATCATTGTGGCCTAGCATAGCTGCGCTGCGCTGGTAAAAAGTTTGCACACATGACTTCAGCAGGGGGAGCATGTCTTTGCCCTTGGGGGTGGGGTACACATTGGTCAGTTTGCCTTCGGTAGTACGCACCACCAGTTTCTTTTCTTCCAGTTTTTCTATCAGGCGGGTAATGGTGCTGGGCGTAAGGTGCAGCTGCTCCACCAGCATGCTCGGTTGCACGCCGGGCTCATCTATTACCACCATCAGCAGGTAGCCGTGGCTGGGGCCCAGGCCAGCCGGTTGCCAGCACTCGGTTGCCAGTTTTTCTACTTTGCGGCTCAGCGCACTGCTGGCAAAATAGAGGCATTGTTTATATCGGCTTTCGCAGGCTTTCATACCGGGGCTGTCGGTCAGCTTTTTTGCTTCGGTAGTCAAAGGTAAAGGGCTTTCATTTGTATGTACAAATAAAATTTATCAAAAAACTGAAGCCGTTGTTGGCCAATGGGCCAAATTTGTGTTTTACGCCATGAGCAATCCGAATTTGAATAGCGATGCCGGCAACCAAAGTGCTGCCGAGCGGGAGTTTGAAAACGCCATCCGGCCGGCGGCCATCGCCGAGTTCAGCGGTCAGCCACAGCTGATCGAGAACCTCGTCATTTTCATCAAGGCAGCCAAAATACGCGGCGAGGCGCTGGACCATGTGTTGTTTCATGGTCCGCCCGGCCTGGGCAAAACCACCCTCAGCCGCATAGTGGCCAATGAACTGGGCGTAAACATCAAAGAAACCAGTGGCCCGGTGATAGAAAAGCCCGGCGACCTGGCGGGCCTGCTTACCAGCCTGGAGCCCAACGATGTATTGTTCATTGATGAAATCCACCGGCTGAGCACCGTGGTAGAAGAATATTTGTATGCGGCCATGGAAGACTACCGCATTGATATCATGATAGACAGTGGCCCCAGTGCCCGCAGCATCCAAATCAACCTGAATCCCTTTACGCTGATTGGTGCTACTACCCGCAGCGGTTTGCTTACGGCGCCGCTGCTCAGCCGCTTTGGTATCAAAAGCCGGCTGGAATACTACAATCACCAAACGCTGCAGCGCATCATACTGCGGGCAGCGGGCATACTACAGGTGCACATCAGCGATGATGCTGCCGCCGAAATAAGCCGCCGCAGCCGTGGTACCCCGCGTATAGCCAATGGCTTGCTGCGCCGCGTACGAGATTTTGCGCAGGTGCTGAATGATGGGCAGATTGA
>JALOMC010000290.1 GCA_025455665.1 Chitinophagaceae bacterium
GGAGAGGGCTGCTATGGAAGCCGAACGGGCCGCCAACAAGTACAAGCAGGTAGAGTTTATGATGGACTACCTGGGCGAAGAATTTGATGCCGTGATCAGCGGGGTGAGCACGTTTGGTTTTTGGGCCGAAACGGTGGCGCACAAGTGCGAAGGCCTGGTGAGCATGAAAGACCTGAACTATCACGACGACTTCAGGCTCATTGAATCGGACTACAGCCTGGTAGGCCTGCGCAGCGGGCGTAAGTTCAGGATGGGCGATGCAGTACGGATAAAAGTAGTAGCCGCCAATCTGGAAAAGCGCCAGCTGGACTATGAGTGGGTGCCGCAGCAGGCGAGGGAAGGGCAGCATGCCAGCACCGAGCAACTGCAGGAAGCCCGTGCGGGCCAAACAAAAAAGCGACCATCGAAAGGGGCGCCCATTCCTAAAAAGCTGGCCAATAAACGCGGTAAGAAGTAGACGGCTAAGGCTGACGAATGCTGCACCAGGACCGACCTGACTGCCTTACCTTTAGACAGCACCCTTTAACCAATTCCTATGGCTTCGTTTTACCAACACACCGACCCGGCCACGTGGACCGGCCGCTACGATGGCGATACGCCCGATCAGTTGCGGTGGCACCAGGTCATGCAATGCGTCAACCTACAGGAGCACAGTCTTCCTGCTATTGGCAAGCATCACCAGGGCGTGGCTTTCATTGGCTTTTGCAGCGATGAAGGCGTACGCCGAAACCATGGGCGCACCGGTGCGGCTAAAGGCCCGCGCCAACTACGCGAAGCCTGCCGCAACCTGCCATTGATTGGCTCGCACATTATACTGGCCGATGCCGGCGATATAGTGTGTGCCGATGGTGATTTGGAAACAGCACAAAGCATGCTGGGCGAGCTGGTGAAAAAAGTAAAGGCGGCCAACTACCTGCCGGTCGTGTTGGGCGGCGGGCACGAAACAAGTTGGGGCAGTTTTTTGGGCGTGGCCCCAACCAAAAAAAAGGCCGAAGTCGGGGTCATCAATTTCGATGCTCACTTTGACTTGCGAAGTGTAGAGGAGGCGGTGGGTGCTACTTCGGGTACCGGCATGTGGCAGGTGCACCAGTGGTGCCAGCATCAAAAAATGCCGTTTCACTACCTGGCCATCGGCATTCAGCAATATGCCAATACCAAGCGGCTTTTCACCACTGCCGATGATATGGGTGCCCGCTATTTTTTGGCCGAGCAGTTTACCAATGATCAGCTGGAAGACATGGTCATCGCTATCAATGCAGTACTGGCCAACAGCGATGTGGTACAGCTGAGCATCGATCTTGATGTATTTGCCGCCTCGCATGCGCCGGCGGTGAGTGCACCAGCCTTTAATGGCATTGCACCCAACAGCATGTTCAAGCGACTGCTGCGCCACATTGTGCTCAGTGGCAAAGTGAGTGTAATAGATGTGGCCGAGCTAAACCCCCAATACGATCAGGATGAAAGAACGGCCCGGTTGGCGGCTGCTATCATTTTCGATATAGTGCAGGCGGCTGATATGAATGCGGAGTACCCGGGGTAATGTGCTGATGTGATAATGTGCTAATGTGATAATGTGCAAATGTGATAATGTGATGGATAGGTGAGAAATAATAGGCCGAATTTTTTTGATAAACAGGGTTTGGCGGCGGGGCCATGAAAATGCTGCGCAAGGTTAGCGTGCCGCGGCAGGTACAGTTAGAAAAAGGGC
The DNA here is from genome assembly GCA_025455665.1 of Chitinophagaceae bacterium. Taxonomy (GTDB): domain Bacteria; phylum Bacteroidota; class Bacteroidia; order Chitinophagales; family Chitinophagaceae; genus Phnomibacter. Next base: position 1,709 of record JALOMC010000290.1, read on the forward strand.
TTTAGCAATTCTTCCAGCGCTGCTGGCATGTGTACGGGCTTCATGGTATGGGCGTCTACAAAGTACAGGGTGATATCGCTGGTGGTGCAGCGTTCGCCGGTTTCATTTACCACTTCGCCATAAAAAGTAATGCGTTTTCCAGTCGGCATTTCTTTCAGCATCACGGTCACAGTAATCAACTCATCGTATCGTACCGGCTTGCGGTAGTGGATGTGCACATCACTGACGGGCATTAAAATGCCCATGGCCTCCAATTCTTTGTAGGTAAGGCCCAGTTGGCGGATGGCTTCGGTACGGGCTATTTCAAAAAACTGCGCATAGTTGCCATAGTATACCACGCCCATTTGGTCGGTCAGCGCATAGTGAATGCGTATTTGTGTGCTGCTGCTAAACATGCAATAAAATTATTTGATGCGGGTGGCCAGCATGATCATGCGGGGTGTTTTGCGGGTATCGTAGGCCCCCAGATTGTAGTCGCCAAATACTTCGCGTATCTGCAGGCCCTGGTAGGCCATCATATCGGTAAAATCGCCGAGCGAAAACTTGGCTACTTTTTCGGTGTAAATGTGCGGCTCTGTAAAATCGTCGTGCTCCACTTCTATTTTTTTATAAAAGTGTGTTTCATCCATCCACTTGGTCACGTGGTAGTTGTAACCGTTCAGCGCTACATCGGCCGTGTGTTGCAGGTGGTCTTCGGCATAGTGGGTATTCAGGTAGTCTACCACCAGGGTGCCGCCGGGCTTTATCGATTGGCCAATGCTGCGCATGGCAGCATCGTGTTCGCGGCGGGTGCGGAAGTAGCCAAAACTGGTAAAGAAGTTAAAGGCGTAGTCGAAGTAGTTGATCCAAAACGGCTGACGCATATCGTGCACATAAAACTGCAGGGTATCGGCAGCATGCTGGTTGGCCTGGGCGATAGATGACACTGAAATATCGATGCCGGTCACCTCAAAGCCCATGCTGTGCAGCTGAATGCTGTGCCGGCCTTTGCCACAGGCTACATCCAGCATGCGGCTGCCGGCGGCCGGGTCCAGATGAGCTATCAGGGCGGCAATAAAGCGGGCTGCCTCTTGCTGATCGCGTTGAAAATAAAGCTGGTGATAGTAGGGGGTATCAAACCAATCGTCGAACCACTCTTTTTGCGCCATGTAGGTTGCTTAGGCCGCAAACCTACAGATTTCGCCTGCTTAAGCCCCTGCCCGAAACTTTTCGTAGTTTGCCGGAGCCTTTTTTGGCTGATGAGTTGCGGGAATGCTGGCATGAACGGTAATTTTCGCCATCTTGTTGCAACTAATTTTGGAAACTTTCAAAAACCATAACAAATGAAGAAAATTCTGTTACCCCTGGTACTCTTGTTTTCGGCCTTTTTGTCGCAGGCCCAAACAGCCGATGAAATTGTAGAAAAGCACCTGGCAGCCATTGGCGGCAAAGATGCCTGGCGCAAAGTGTCGTCTGTAGTAATGGAAGGCAGTATGAACGTAATGGGCCGCGATGTGCTCGTAAAAATTACGCAGATACACAACAAAGGCAGCCGTCAGGACCTGAACGTGGCCGGCATGACCGGTTACATGTTTAGTACGCCTACCTCCGGTTGGGTGTTTATGCCGTTTCAGGGGCAGCAAAAGCCCGAACCCATGACGCCTGAAGATCTGAAAGAGAGCATTGACGACCTGGACGTACAGGGCAACCTGCTGGACTACAAGCAGAAAGGCCATAGCGTGGAGTACCTGGGTATGGAAGACGTAGAGGGTACCGAGTGCTACAAGCTGAAAGTGACCACAAAGAATGGCAACGAGTCTACCCTGTTCATCGACCCGGCCAATCATTACATCATTCGCTCGGTCAGCAAGCGCAAAGCCATGGGGCAGGAAATGGAAGTGAAGACGGACCTGTCGGACTACCGCGATGTAAACGGGGTAAAAGTGCCGTTTTCGGTCACGCAACCTTTTGGCACCGTAGTGTTCAGCACGGTTAAAATAAACGAAGCAGTAGACGAGAAGCTGTTTGCCGCTCCTTCGGGCCGCTAAGCAGCTGCTGTCATTTCGTTTCTTCATTTCACATCTAGCACTTGTATGATAAACAGCTCCACTTTTGGTATGATGGAGGCCCGCTGGCTGGGTCCCGGTACCATGAGCGGACGCATCACCTCGATAGTGGGGGTAAACAAGGAGCCCAAAACCATTTACGTGGGTACGGCGGGTGGTGGCGTTTGGAAAACCACCAATGCCGGCGCTTCTTTCAAACCCATTTTCGACAAATACTGCCAAAGCATTGGTGCCGTAGCGGTGGATCAAAACAACCCCAAAGTGCTCTACGTGGGTACCGGCGAAAGCAATATGCGCAATTCGGTGTCCATTGGCAATGGGCTGTATAAAAGCACCGATGGCGGCGACAACTGGACCCGGGTAGGATTGGATAGCACCGAGCACATTGCCGAAATAGCCATCAACC
>JALOMC010000291.1 GCA_025455665.1 Chitinophagaceae bacterium
CGGGTATAGGTGCCGAATACCACATAGGCAGCACCGAAGTGTATGCCAACTGGAGCCAGGCCTACCGGCCTATTCTGTTTAGCGATCTGACGGCCAACAACACCACCGATGTGGTGGATGAAAACCTGCAGGACTCCAAGGGCTACAACCTCGACCTGGGCTACCGTGGCAAGCTGAAAGATTACCTGTTTTTTGATGTAAGCGCCTTTTACATGCAGTATGGCAACCGTGTAGGCGTGGTGGTACAGCAGCGGGCCGATGGCAGCTTTTACAACCTGCGAACCAATGTGGGCAACAGCACCAGCAAGGGCGTAGAAGCATTGATTGAGTTCAATCCGGTAAAAGCTTTCAGCAATAACCTGAAGAAGGGCTCTTTCAGTGTATTTGGCAGCCTGGGCTATACCGATGCCCGGTACGATGATTTTACCCTGATAGTACGCCAGGGCAACCAGCTGGTACCGGTGAGCTACAACAACAAAAAGGTAGAAAACGCCCCCACCTGGATCATACGCTACGGCCTGAACTACTACTACAAAGGCCTGACGGCCACCCTGCAATGGAGCTATGTGAGCGAAGCCTACAGCGATGCGGTAAACACCCGCCAGCCGCTGGCTACCGGCATCAATGGCCTCATTCCCAGCTACCATGTGGCCGATATAAGCCTGAACTACAAATTTTTGGAACGCTACAACCTGCGGGCCGGCATTAATAACCTGACCGACCAGAGCTACTTTACCCGCCGGGCAGGTGGCTATCCCGGTCCTGGCCTCATGCCGGCCGATGGCCGCAATTTCTTTGTATCGGTAGGCGCTAAGTTTTAGCACCCACTGCCGCCAGCATGAATGTGTATGACCTGACCAGCCCCCGCGGCTGGTCATTTTTTTGCAGGCAAATGGCCAGCATCCTTAATTTAATTGCTGCAAAACAACCCTTCTATGCCATCAGCACCTGCCAGCCCATGGTCGCTCAGCCGGCTTATTGGCTTTCGTTTCTTTTTTGTGTACTTACTGCTGGTATTCAATCCGCTGGAATACCTGGCGATCATACCCGGCCTGCAACAACTACTGATGTGGATCATGAAGCCACTGATGTGGATGACAGAACAGCTGAATAAACACTGGCTGAAAATTGCTGATCCGCTGGTGATGCCCGCCGGCAGCGGCGATACTTCGTTCGGCTGGGCCAATCTGGTACTCAACTTGCTGCTGGCGCTGGCAGCCATGCTTGTATGGACGCTGATTGCCAGGCGCCGCCAGCATGCTCGCCTGCATTATTGGTTTTGCCTTTACCTACGCTACGTGTTGGCGTTTATTTCTTTTGCCTACGGCTTTCAAAAGGTATTGGCCCTGCAAATGCCGTTTCCCAATATGAGCCAGCTGGCCACTCCACTTGGCGATTATTTGCCCATGCGGCTCAGTTGGATGTTCATCGGCTATAGCACGCCGTACCAGGTGTTTTCGGGCATGGCCGAGGTACTGGTGGGCAGCTTGCTGATGTGGCGGCGCACCACCACGCTTGGCATTCTGCTGGCCATTGCAGTGTATACCAATGTGGCCATGCTCAATCTGAGTTACGATATTCCGGTGAAGATCTATTCACTGCACTTGCTGCTTATTTCGCTGGTGCTGGCCTGGCAAGAGCGTCATCGGTTATTGGCCTTTTTTGTGTTGAACAAAACGGCACCTCCCGCTTCGTTGTTTCAGCGGCAGTTTACGCATCGGTGGGCCCGTATTGGCCGCATTGTAGCAAAAACAGTTTTCCTCTTGCTGGCGGTAGGGCTGATGAACGTGTCAACCATCAGTTACTTTTTTGAAATAAAGGATGACTATAGCAAAGTACTGCCGCCGGTAAAGCCCGGCGTGTACCATGTAGCACTGTCGGTAAAAAATGGCGATACCCTTGCTTACAACCCCATGGACAGCCTGCAGTGGAAAGACTTCATTTTTGACTACAACGGTGCCGGCAGTGTACAAACCAGTGATACCATTTTCAGGCAGCGCTACCGGCGTGGCTACTTTGCCTACCAGCCCGATAGCCTGGGCCGCAGCATCGCTTTCAGCAAACGCAGCGGCGACGAAAAACCTTTGTTTACCCTGCAGCTGCAGCAGCCCGACAGCCTGACCATGATACTAAGCGGCCGGGTACGAAGCGATGTTGTATACCTGTTGCTGAAGCGTATGCCGCGGCACTTTCAGCTGGCCGAGCGGCAGTTTCACTGGCTGAGCGAAGACAATAGGTAGTGATGATGAATGAGAAATAGCAGCTGATTGCAGCCGTCTTTAAGGCGCCGGCGGCCTTCGCAGCACAATCACCGCACTGCTGTTTTCAGTACTTTCCAGCCGGGCGGTGTAGCGTTGGCCATTTACATACGCCATCATAAAGCTGGTGTTGGGCGGAATGGCGCCGAGGTTTTCGGCTACCATGGTCAGCTCGGCATCGGCCGGCAAATCGGCCACGGCCAGGCGCATAGTAAAAGGCTGCGCCGATAGCCGCACATGCTCAAACAAGAGCCGGCCATTTAAAAACAGTGAAATGCTGTCGCCGTCTATTTCGGCATTATCAAAAAACTGCAATTCGATGCTATCGCCAGCCAGCGGCAGGGTGCTTTGTACCACGCGGCGGCGCTGCTGGTAGTGCTGCTGTATGCCGGGGGGCGGCACCGGCTGCGGTGGCTGCACCTTGGTGCTGGCTGGCGCTTCGGCCACCGGGGGCGCAGGTGTAGCACCGGGTGGCGGCACCGGCGTAGCTACAGGCTTGGGGGCTGCCGGCGGCACCACAGGTGGCGGCGCCGAAGCAGCTACCGGTGGCGGCGCAGCAGGCAATACCGGGCCAGGCTGTACAGGAGGCGCTTTGGCCACTACCGGCGGCGGCGCTACTACCACCGGCGGCAGGCTGGGGGCAGCCGGCATGGGCGGCCGGCGCTGGGCAGCATCGGCTTCGGCTATCAGATCGGGGTGGGCACCGCCATAGTACCAGTTGGCCAGCAGTTCATCCCACCCATCGGCAAACAATGGTTCTTCGTATTTATCGAGGTGTACTTCCAGCGGATCGCTGCGCTTGGTTTCGGCCCGGCCATCCAGCTTCATAATGCCGGCACCGGGGCAGTTAAAATCGGCCTGCATGGCCAGCGGCTGGCTATTCACCGGCAGTAGCGAGGTACGCGGCGCACGGCTTTCCAGCAGCGTATCATCCCACCAGTGCAGGCTGCCATCTTGCGCATCGAGGTAGCCGCGGATGGCGTAGCGGTAGTAGTGCTGCGGCCCGCCGTAGTAGTAGGAGGTGCCGGTGAGGCTATCGCCATACCGAATAATTTTCACCTCCACTTTAAAGTTGGTGGCAAAAGGCGGACGGCCCTTTTGTACCCGGCCCCGCCACACGCCCGAAATAGGCTGAGCCAACAGGCTGAGTACGCCGAAAACAGCCAGCCCACATAAAACAACCCGTACTACCATGCGGCCATAAACGCCAAAACCCGTGCCGGTATTTTGCCCCGTCTGTACCAAAAATGCCGCTGGCTGCGGGGGCATCATTCCACAAACACCGGTATCCTGCTTTTTATGGCGCATTTTTCCGAACCAGCCGACCTGCTGATTGTAATACTGCAAAAACCGACCTAGCCATGGCACATGCAAACCTGGAATTGATAGCTGCCCTGCGGGAAACTGCCCGCCGCCTGCGCCAGCCCGAAACAAAATATGCGTGGGGCAACCACGGCAGCTGCAACTGTGGCAACCTGCTGCAAACCGTGACCCGCCTGAGCGAACGCGAAATAGTGCAGCGGCGTAACCGATGTGCCGGTGGGCGAGCTGATCAGCCAGCTGCAGCACCTGGGCCTTACACCAAGCGACATTCACAACATAGAATACCTGGAAGACAAAGAAGTGCTGCAGGCACTGCCCGGCGGCTTCCGCTGGCTGCGCCGCAACCTGCGGGAAGATGTAATTGTGTACATGGATACCATGGCGCAGCTGCTGGAAGACAAGCTGGCCCGCCAGGTACGGGTAGATGTACAAGCCTTGCTGGATACAACGGTACCCTGCCCCGTGCCAGATGCCGTACTGGCCTGATGGTAAAAAATGCTGTTTGAGAAAACCACGGATGCCACCTGCAGGTGGCATTTTTTTGCCCCCAAGGGCACAAAATGCCCGCCGCCGGAAGAACTGCTTTGAAAAGCCCTGCCCCAAGTGCCTCAGCAAACAGCCACGCATAGCGTTCGGTGCACCCACATTTGCTAAACGCCGGCCACCAGCCAGCCAGGGTGAACAAGCTTTGCTGTCGGGCAGCTTAAACGATTGGCCGATTAGTAAGTCTTAGCAACTCAACACTTGCTATGCTTTTACTAAAAACGCTGCAGCCGGCATTGCTGGCACTACTGCTCACCAGTACCAGCTGCTCTAAAAAAAGCAGCACTTCAGCTGCCCCGGCTACCTACACCAAAACCACTGTGCAATACAAGCAAGTGCCTGGTGTAGACCCAAACCTATTGAGCCTTGATATATACCATTTTGGTGCCAGCAGCCCCACCAAGCCTGTAGTGGTATACGTGCACGGTGGCGGCTTTGCCGTGGGCGATAAAGCCAATAACATGGCCAACAAACAGCAATTGTTTGCATCGCTTGGCTATGTACTGGTCAGCATCAACTACCGCTTAAGCCCCGAGGTATACAGTACCGACCCCAACCGGGTGATGTACCCCACCCACAACAACGATGTGGCCGATGCCGTGAAATGGATAGCAGATAACATTGGTAATTATGGCGGTCAGGCGCAAAAAATAGCCCTGCTGGGGCACAGCGCCGGTGCGCATTTGGCGGCACTCACCGGCACCAGTCCTCGCTTTTTGCCGGCCCGGGGCCTGCCCCTTCACAGCCTGAAAGCTGTAGCCTGTATAGATACCGAAGGATACGATGTAGCGGCCCGCTGCGCCGAAAATAATCAGGTGTACCTGAATGCATTTGGCCAGGCCAATACCTTTTGGCTGGAGGCCTCACCCATACACAACCTGGTGGCAGGCACCAGCTATCCTGCATTTTTTGTAGCCAAACGTGGCACCAATACACGGCAGGGGTATGCCAACGCCTTTATAGCAAAACTGCAAAGTGTAGGTGCGTCGGTAAGTGAAATAACAGCTAACCAATACGACCATGAAGGCATAAATGATGCCATAGGCGCACCCGGCGAAACAATCGTGACCGAGCCGCTCAAGGCCTTTCTGGCCAGGTGTTTTCAGTAAGCGGGCCAGGTTGGAAATTGCCCTTTGAAAGCCGCATGTGGCACGTGCCAGGGTCTATTGGCCTGTAAACTTTCGGCGCTATGCTATCTTGCCGGTTGTATGCAGCCCGGCACTTTGCTTGTCAGCAGCCCCCTGCTGGCCGGCGACTACTTCGAAAAAACTGTCATCCTTATTTGTCAGCACCACCCTGCCAATGGCAGCGTGGGATTTGTGGTGAATCAACCGCATGACCGGCCGTTGAATCATTTGCAACAATTCAGGCATGCGCCGGCACTGCCCTTGTACCGCGGCGGGCCGGTACAGACCGATATGTTGTATTTGCTGCACCGCAGCCCGCAGCACATACCCGGCGGTACGCAGGTAGTACCCGGCCTGTACAGCGGCGGCGATATGACACAGGCGGT
>JALOMC010000292.1 GCA_025455665.1 Chitinophagaceae bacterium
AATATCAGTTTGTACAAGGCCAGCCTGCATGGCATCATCGAAGCATTGGCCCGCGGCGTTCTGATCGGCAGCTTCATCTGGCTTTGCAACCGCATCATTTTGTACGTGGGCTATTTACTGCAGCAAAAGGCGGCACAAACCGAAGACCGCAGCGATGATCAACTGGTGATTTTCTTCCGCGACTTTCTGAAAGTGATTGTTTGGATTGTTGGCGTGCTGCTTATTCTCAAATTTTCATTCGGCTTCAACCTGAGCCATGTACTCACCGGCCTGAGCATTGTAGGTGCTGCGTTGGCTTTGGCTTTTCGCGAAAGCCTGGAAAACCTGATCGCCTCGTTCGTCATCTTTTTCGACAAACCATTTACCATCGGCGATTTGGTAAAGGTGGACTCCGTAACAGGCACAGTAGAAAAAATCGGGCTCCGCAGTACCCGCATTCGCACTACCGAAAAAACCTATGTGACCGTACCGAACAAGAAGATGGTGGATTCGATTTTGGACAACCAGAGCCTGCGCAGCCAGCGCAATGTGGCCACCCGCCTCGAACTGGGCCTAAAATTGGATCCCGCACTGTTAGCAGCTTTTGTAGCCGAAGTAGAACAGCTATTGGATGCTGAACCACACATACTGGATCAGAATGTGTTCTTTGCCGAAACTGGCGGAGCAGCCCACGTTGTGCAGATCGAATACTTTGTGTGCATGGATATTTCGATCAAAGATTTTTTTGCCCTGCGGCAAAAAATGAACCTGACCCTGCTGCAACTACTACCCAAATATGAGCTGGAGCTGGCCGCAGAAAACATGGACGTGACAGTACGCCAGGCTTAGCACCCGCAGACTTTCCTTTACTGCAGCTTGCCAAGTATATCGGCAAGCTCAGCATCGGGCAGGCCGGTGCTGCCGTACTCGGTTATGCGGGCTACTTCTTTGCCGGCTTTCATCACTATCAGGGTAGGCACCAGACTGATGCCGAATGCGCTGTGCAAACCTGCGACCGCTTTCTTATCGCGGTCGGTGGCTACAATGGTAAATGCCGACTCCGGCAAAGCTGCCGCCTCCATACAAGCAAAATATTTTGGCGTAATGGCCTGCGAATCGTGACACCAGGTACCGGTAAACAACACGTAGTGCAGCTGGCCCGCCCTGGCCTTCAGCTGGGCTACCAGCGCAGTATTGGGCTTGTAATATTGAAGGGTTTGCGCATACCATTTAAAACTGGTATCCTGCTTGATATCCTGCAAGCGAATTATTCCGTAGAGAAGCTTTCCTTCCTCAGCGTCGGGGCGTGTTTCGTGCAGCGCCTGTGCGTGGGAGGCAGCGGCCAGCAGGCAGCTGGCCGTGGTAATAAACAGGGAGCGAGAAATGGCGGTGATCATAGGGTGGCCTTCAGTTCATTCAAAAAGGTCTTCAGCTTTTCCAGCTTTTGTACCAATTCAAATGTATCCAAGGCTTTGTTATGGTGGCGCAAATATTCGCGGGCTCCGTCCATGGTAAACTTACGCACCTTCAGCAGGTTGTAAATGAGGTGCAGGTTCTTGATATCGATGGGGCGGAAGTAGCGATCGCCTTTGCGGTTCTTTCGGGGTTGCAATACATCAAACTCATTTTCCCAATAACGCAGCATGCTGTGGCTGATGCCAAACATGCCGGCAGTTTCACGCATGCTGTAGTACTGTCGCTTAAACAGGATCTCGTCGGGCGGCAATTGTGGTCCTTCGCCATGGGCCTCGGTCAGCAGCACGGCAGCCGGCTCCTGGTCAGCCACAACGGCGGCAACAGTGTCTGCCGTGTCGGGCTCAACAAAGGCGATGGCCGGCGATGCCGCTCCGGCGGCAGGCGCCACGACCGCAGGCAAAGTGGTGGTAGCTTCCTCGGACAGGTCTTCCGCTGTCCAGTCGGGCGCTTCTTCAGTTAGTGCTGGCAGTTCTTCGGGTAGCAATGCTGCGTCCGCAGCTTCCATCGGCACATCTTCGGCAGGTATGTCAGGCGCTACCTGCTGCCAGGTCGCTTCAAAGGCCGCCCAGTCTTCGGCCTCGGCGGCTTCCGCTGTGCTGGCAAATGGATCGGCATCGGGCAAATCCGCCGCGGCATCCGCATCCAACGCAAATGCCTCCATGGATGGTACCGCATCTGCGGCGACCAACGTTTCAGTCGGCTGTTCAAGTTGTCCGGCCGCGGGTACCAGCTCTTTATCCGGCACAGGGTCATCTTCGATCGGAGTACTTGCCTGGATTTCGGTGGTGGTTTCAGCAGCAGGTTGCTCAGGCAGCACTGCCGCCATTTCATGGGCAGCAGGCGTTGCTTCCACTAAAGGCAAGGCGTCTTCAGCAGCGGGTGCGGGTTCTTCCTGCCGTATTACTTTTGGGGGCTTGGGCGGGCCGCCGAATAAACTCAACTGCTCGGGTATCATGGCAGCCCGCAATTTCAGGCAGGGCCTGCCAAGATGCAAATGAACCTATCCACAATGTGAACGAAGCGTCACGCTTCGGAAGGCACCACCTGAATGTTGCGATTGAGGCTTTCTTCCAACGAGATCAGGGTTTCGGTACGCTCAATGCCTTTGATTTTCTGCATCTGATCGTGCAGCACATAGCGCAGCTGGTTGATGTCTTTGCAGGCTATTTCTACAAACATGCTGTAGTTGCCGGTGGTATAGTTCAGGCGTACCACCTCGGGTATTTTCATCAGGTCTTTGGCCACCGAGTCGTACAACGAACTTTTTTCGAGGTAAATGCCGACAAACGCAATCACATTGTAGCCCAGTTTGTGGGTATCCACCGCCAGGCGTGTACCTTTTACAATGCCCATTTCCTGCAGCTTTTTGATGCGCACATGAATGGTGCCGCCGCTTACAAACAGTTTCTTACCCAAATCGGCATAAGAAATCTCAGCATCTTCCATCATGTGCTGAATAATCTGGTAGTCGAGTTTGTCGAGATTTAGTTTGCCGGCCATTTTCCAATTATTGATTCGAGTTTTTTCAACTTTATGACAACAAGATTGCATTACATCTAAACTTTTGCAATTATCCTTAAAAGATTTGGAAGGAAAAGGCCCGTTCTTTTAATATTGCACTGTCGATAAAGGCAAGCCTGTAGCGAAAGGCATAAAAGTAAGGTTTGGCATTTAATCAACAAGAGTTCTTTGTTTTTAGAATTATTCTAAAGAATAGTTCATCTGTGTATACTGTAGGATGATGAAATTTTGGCAGACATGCCCTCTTGTCTCGGGGGTGGAGAGTACAGAATAAACACAGCATAGCGCCGTACCGGTGTAGTCGGTTTGTGCAGGGTCAACCGCACATGCTACCACACCGGGCCCGACCAGGGTTGACCACTTGCTTTGTGCTGCTGCTAACTGCTCCGTGGAGGTTCGAATCCTTCTCCTACAGCTTGTTAAGTTCTTTTAGTTGATTGGTTGATGAGTGAATTGGTTAATTGGTTAATTGGTGGATGATTGGCTTCATCGAATGAAGCATTGCTTCACCCAATTCCCAATTCACTACTACACCAATGCACTATTGTACACTGTGGGGTGTTGAAACTTTTGGCAGACATGCCCTCTTGTCTCGGGGGTGGAGAGCAAAGGATAAACACTGCGTAACGCCGATCCCGACTGCAGCGGGACCGTCTGGGGTTGACCACCATTCGGCCGGGATAGCATCCCGACTCATCGATGCGCAGCGGCTAACTTCTCCGTGGAGGTTCGAATCCTCCCCCTACAGCCAGCCAGGCCCCGGTTCGCAGCAAGCGAATCGGGGCTTTTTACTTTGGAGCGTGGCAAACTCGTTTGCCTAACGCGGAAAAGGAAAAAGCCCAAAGCCTCGACCCCCAGTCGAGGCGGGGCGGTGCTGAAGCCTCCCCTCACTCAGGATCGGCCGCAGGCCAACCCTCCCCCTACAGCAAGCCAGGCCCCGGTTCGCAGCAAGCGAATCGGGGCTTTTTACTTTGGAGCGTAGCAAACTCGTTT
>JALOMC010000293.1 GCA_025455665.1 Chitinophagaceae bacterium
TGGGTAAATGCCCTCCGCGACAGCTACATCTACGGCGAAGTGAGCAACCCCATCACCACCACGCTTAATGGTAGCAAGCTGGGCCCCAACTCCTTTGCCGGCCTTACCGGCACTGCCTTCGAGCCCATCAATGAGTACAAGGGCGATGTAGCCCGGGCCTTTTTGTACTTCGTTACCCGCTACGAAGACCAGATGGCTACCTTCAGCGGTGGAACCTTTGGCACACAGGCATTTGAGCAAAATGCCTACCCCAGCGTAGACATCAATTACCTGCGGCTGATGCTGAAATGGCACAACCAGGACCCCGTGAGCCAGAAAGAACGCGACCGCAACGAAGCAGGCTTTCTCTACCAGGGCAACCGCAACCCCTTTATCGACCGGCCCGAATATGCCGATCAGGTGTGGAATGCCAGCTGTGCCGGCCTGAGCGCCCTGCCGGTGACGCTGCAGTGGTTCAAAGGAGCCCTCAAGGGCAGCGACGTAGTACTGACCTGGCAGGCCGCCAGCGAAGCCAACTTCAGCCGCTACGAAGTAGAGCGGAGTGTAAATGGTACCGACTTTGTGCGCATTGGTACCGTAGCGCCCCAGGCACTGCGCCAATACAGCTTTACCGATAATGTGCAGCAGCTGAGCAGCCGCCGCCTGTACTACCGCCTGCGCATGGTAGACCTGGATGGTAGCAGCCGCTATTCACCGGTATTCAGCCTGCACACACCGGCCAACCTGCGCTTTCAGCTGTACCCCAACCCCGCCAGCAGCCGCCTCACCGTGGAGCTGGGTAGCCAGGCCTTCAGCGGCACCCTGCTGATAACCGACCTGAGTGGCCGCCAGCTGCACAGCCAGCGCCTTACCCAGCAGCGGGGCCAAATACAAGTACCCGTCAGCAACCTGGCCGCCGGCCGCTACCTGCTGCGCCTGCAGGCCGATGACGCCGGCACCCTCAGCAGCCAGCCGTTTAGCGTGGTGCGCTGATGCCTCATTTTTTTTACCACATTTACCAAAAGGCCGGTACCCATCAGGTGCCGGCTTTTTTTGCTGGAATAATAGGGGCCCATGGGCTGTGGTGCAGCACCCGGCAGCTGTGCGGGCTGCTGCGGGCTCCGCTATCGCTGCGCCTCGACTCAGTCGAGGTGCCCCTGCGCATCCCGGGGCCATTCGGCAGTAGTGCAGTACCCGGCTGGTAGCCCCTTCATATGTGCCCGCTTCCACCGACATTTGCAGCCCATGATTCGCTACGAAAAATTCACCCTGGCCAATGGCCTTCGCGTCATTGTACACCCCGACCATAGCACGCCCATGGCCGTGGTAAATGTGATGTACGATGTAGGAGCCCGCGACGAAGACCCGCACCGCACCGGCTTTGCGCACCTGTTTGAGCACCTCATGTTTGGCGGCAGCCTGCACATACCCGAGTACGATGAGCCCCTGCAAATGGCCGGCGGCGAAAACAACGCCTACACCACCAACGATCTCACCAACTATTACATACAGCTGCCGGCCGAAAACCTAGAGACAGCCTTTTGGCTGGAAAGCGACCGCATGCTCAGCCTGGCCTTTAGCCCCGATAGCCTGGAAGTACAGCGCAAGGTGGTGTGCGAAGAATTCAAAGAACACTACATCAACAAGCCCTACGGCGATGTGGGGCACCGCCTGCGCAGCCTTTGCTACACCACCCACCCCTACCAGTGGATGACCATTGGCAAAGAACTGCGCCACATAGAAGAAGCAAGGCTGGAAGATGTAAAAGCATTCTTTTTTAAACACTACACGCCCTGCAACGCCATACTGGTAGTAGCGGGCCCCGTAAAAACGGAAGAGGTACGCCGCCTGGCCGAAAAATGGTTTGGCGATATACCCGCCGGTACCCGCTACCAGCGCCAGCTACCCGCCGAGCCGGTACAAACCAGTGCCCGCCGGCTGGAGCTGACCGCCCCCGTACCGCTGGATGCTTTTTACAAGGCATGGCACATGGGCGGCCGCCAGTCGGCCAGCTACCACGCCACCGACCTGATTACCGAAATAATGGGCAGCGGCGCCAGCAGCAGGCTGTACCAGCGGCTGGTGAAAGAGCAGCGGCTGTTCAGCAATATTGAATGCTACCACTTTGGCACCATTGACCCTGGCATGCTGACCATAGAAGGCAAACTGGTAAAAGGCGTAACACTGGAAGCAGCCGAGGCAGCCGTGCAGGCCGAAATAGACCAACTGCTACAGCACGGCGTGGCCGACAAGGAACTGCAAAAGGCCCAACACAAAACAGAAAGCGTCATCAGCTTTGAAGACATGAGCCTGATGAACCGGGCCAATAACCTGGCTTTTTATGAACTGCTGGGCGATGCCGAAGAAATGAACAGAGAGCTGGATAAGTACCGACAGGTAAACGCCGCACAACTGCTACAAACCGCCAGAGAGGTACTGACAGACGCCAACAGCAACACCCTGTACTACCGGGCCGCCAGCTAAGCATCCCGCGTACAAATGACCGGCCTACTACAACCCCGTTCCTTAAAAAATTCTAAAATCTCCGAAAACATTCGTAGAACAAAAACTTCTGCTATATTTGATCTACGAAAACTTTCTTAGATATGAATAAAGCAACGATGCTGCTGCTGGCCGGCAGCCTGACCACTGCCTGCGCCCTGGCGCAGCAAAAGCCCGCCGAAAAAACGGAAGAGGTAACCGTGACCATCACCGACACCAAAGGTGAAAAAGGCGAAAAGGGCAGCAAAAACGAAGAGCGGACGGTCATTGTCATCGAAAATGGAAAAGTGACCATTAATGGGAAGCCCGCCGAGCAGTACAAAGGCAGCAAGCGCATTGTGATAGATGGGCAGGTTGGCAGTACCGTTACCATAAACGGCAATACCATGCGTGCCACTACACTGCCCCGCAGCCCCCGGCCGCCCCGCGTAGCCGCGGCCCCCGCCAGCCCCCGGGCCTACCTGGGTGTAAGTACCGAAGACCACCAACGTGGTGCCCGCATTACCGAAGTGATAGAAGGAACAGCGGCCGAAACAGCCGGACTGAAAGAAGGCGATGTGATTGTGACGGTAGGTGGCAAGGCGGTAAAGGGCCCTGAAAGCCTGGCCGAAGTAGTCCGCAGCTTTCAACCACAGGAAACGGTAGACATTGCCATTTTGAGAGATGGCCAGGCCAAAAAAGTGAAGGCGACGCTGGGCAAAACGGAAGCCGGCGCCTGGTCGTGGAGCGAAGACTTCATGGACAATTTTGGTGAAAACTTCAAAATTGATGGCGACTTCCGCTTTGATGGCCCCCTGCCGCCCGGTGCTTTCAACTTCGATCAGTTTCGTGGGATGATGATGACCAACGACCGCCCCAAGTTTGGTATGAATGTAGAAGACAACGCCGATGGCGATGGCGCCAAAGTAAGCAGCGTAGAAGAAGGCAGCAATGCAGCCAAAGCCGGCTTGCAAAAAGACGATATCATCACCGAGGTAGATGGCCAACCCATTAAGAACATTGATGAACTGCGCATGCAGCTGGCCCAGCTTCGCGAAAAATCGGTGCTGCAGGTAAAAGTGGACCGCAGCGGCAAAACCGAAAACCTGACCCTGCGGGTACCCAAAAAGATCAAAACAGCCGAGCTGTAGCAGCCGGAGGAATGGCTGATGCATAAGGGAGATGTTTTCTCGCAGAGGCGCAGAGGAATGGCTGATGTCGGTGGAATGATTTCCGATTTCATCTGCGCTTATCTGCGCCATCTGCGGGAGCACTTTTTTCTCGCAGCGGCGCAGA
>JALOMC010000294.1 GCA_025455665.1 Chitinophagaceae bacterium
CGTTTTGACCTTGACCTCAACCTTGACCTTGACCTTTGCCTTGTCCTCCGATTCATGAGCTGCCTCCTACGTCGGCATGACGCAGCACCCAAAACCCGTGAACGCTGGAACTCGTGAACTCCCAAACTTTCGAAAGCTCCAACCCCATTATCACATTATCGCATTGTTGCATTATCACATTAGCAGCTGCCTCCTGCGTCGGCATGACGTAACGCCTTCAACTCGTGAACTTTTGAACATTGAACTTTTGAACATTCGAACTTCGAACCTCGAACCTCGAACTTTTGAACATTCGAACTTCGAACCTCGAACTTTCGAACTTCTAAATACCCGCTCACATCGCATCTACCAACCGCCGCACTACTTCCGACAGGTAGGCCGCATTGCCTGGCCCAAACCAGTTCATGACCCGGGTTTCGTAGCCTTCATCGTAGTAGCGATTGTCGGGCGTGATGTAGCCACAATAGCCCCCATTGAAACTTGTCACCATAAGTAGTTTTCCTTTGCTGGCTGCATACTGGCGCAGCGGTGTCATCAGTTCGCCACCAAAGTCGCAGGGCAGGCCCACCAGCAGCAGCGGCCCTATTTTCAGTGCTTTTACTTCCATGGCATAATCGCCATACAGCCGCTGCCACAGCCAATGCCGGAAGCACCAGTTGTTGGCAAAACGCCATTGCGGCTCCCGCATTTCCAGGGGTAGAGTTGCCACACGTAGTTGGCCGGGCAACGCTTGCTGCACGGTGGCCGTATCGGTTTTCAATACTTCCGCCATGCCATCGGCCATATACTGCAATTGCTGCCAATCCGTACCTGCCGGCTCTACCGGCCCCATGCTGCCCACAGCACCTGCCAGGTACATCGCAAAATCATGCGACTGCTCCAGCGCATCAGTCAGCCGGCCCGGAAAATCGCGGCTCAGGCGCATCACCGAGTCGCTCAGGGTGGTGGCGTGGGCGGCAAAGCTTTGCAGCGATGCCGTCGTACCATCTTGTCGCAGCACCCACAGCGAGTGCAGCACATCGTACTCGCTGGCCGTATCGCCCAAAACCCGGTTGGCAACAAAAGCGCCGGCCGGTCGCTCTTCGTACAGCAGTCGGGCCGGTGCAGCCCGCCGGCGTGCCAGGTCAATGGCCTGAATGATTTGCGCCGCCAGGTTATTCACCACCTCTTGCTGATAGGGCCCCGCAAACAACTGGCCAATGTAGCGCTTGCCCCAGCCGCCCACACTGTTATGCGTGTGTGTAGCACCTATGTACACGTTGTTCCAGCCAATGCCAGCAGTCGCAATGGCCCGCTTTACCTGCAGCGTTACTTCGGGGGGAATGATGAGTAAATCGGCACTGACGATGGCTGCCGTAGTGCTGCCTTGCTGCAGCCAAAGGGCCCGCACATACAGGCTATCGTGTACAGTACTAATGGGCTGGCCTTTGCGCTGGCCGTAGCCTGCGGTGGGCACTGCATAGGCCGGCGTTATGTTCACAGCTGCCCAACCAACCTGTAAAACCGAATCTGCCAACGGCGGTGGTGTCGCCTTTGCCAGGCTATCAAGGCGGCCCATCATGCGGCGGTACCAATCGGTTTGGGTATACGGTGTATCATCCAGCGGCCTGATGACAAACGGCAATGCCAGCAGCAGCAGCACCAGCAGTGCCAACAGTATTTTGCCCAATAAGCGAAACAGCTTTTTCATCACCCGCAATGGTACGATGATTGAGAAACAAAAAGCAGCCCGGCAGCACCCATACAGCACCCTGCTGCTCAGCCATTGGGGAATGCCATCCATGTTTGGCCAGGCGGCCACGCCCTACAGCTAGCGCAAGAGCAAAAGGGCACCTTTCATTCTTTGCAAAGTGCCCTTGTATCGGTATTGCACTGTAAACAGGTATTCGCCTACAGCGCATGGGCGTCCCTTCTTGTCGAGCCCATTCCAGGCAAAGTACAGCTCCTTCGAATCGAACACCAACTGCGCCTGCATGTCATAAAGCTTTACCTCCATGGTTTCTACACTATCGGTATAGGCAGGGCGCCATGTATCATTCACTCCATCGCCATTGGGGGTAAATGCAGTTGGCAAGGATACCACTGCCTGGAAATCTGCCCAACGCGGTACACCGCGGTACGGATTGCCGCCGGCATCGCTTACAAATGCAAGCAGCAGCCACCCGCAAGTGATGTGGCCGCACATACCTGCCACACGGCTACCCGTGGCCGCACCTACCCGCTGGCACCAAAGCAATAGATTGGTCATGCCGACTCCATGGATTGTAAACTAAAAACTCAGCTCACTGAAAGCTGCCTGGGTATTGAAAAAACTAAAAACGAAACAGCAAGCCCGTCGTCAGCCTGATCTGGCTCAGGTTTTCTTTCTCCCCCTCAATCTTCACATTGCCCGATAGCAAATCGGCATCGGCCACCCAACTAACGGCATTGCCCAACCTGGCTTCCAAACCGGCCCCCAGTTGAAAACCAATATTCGACTCTTTGAACTCAGTATTGCCTATGGCATTTCCCGAAAATGTGCTTCGGTAACTGAACAGCCCAAGGCCGGCCCGGGTATGAAAGAACACAGTATTTTTATGATTGACGGGCATCATGTTGCCATAGTGCAGACCTGTGTATCCGATGGTTTCGGTATTATCGATCCTGAATGACATGGAACCGCCTGGCAAACCAATGGTATTATTGAAACTACCTGACTGATTGGTACGCGAAAATGTAGCGCCAATGTAATCACGTCTCGAAATCATCACCGCCCCGTCCAACGACCACACAAAACCATTTCGCAGGCTTTTTGCATGCGCTTCCAGGTTGGGCGCTAAACTATTATCAATGCGCCCGAGTTTGAAAAAACCTCCCACACCAGGCTTCAAAAAAACAGAACCGGGTTTTATTTCCCTCATTGATCTGGCAGGCGACTCTTGCGCCACAGCAGTGTAGCCACACAAAACGGCCGCCAGGCATCCCAAGTAGATTTTCATCATGATTCAACATTTTTTGTATGAGTAAATAAATGAACCCAACCAACAGCCAGACCGGCTGACTACAGTAGGCACGCACCAACACGCCGACAAAGCAATGGCTGCTGAATGGTACCGACCAATGTAGCAAATGCCATCCCTTTGCCATAGCCTCACAACACCAAAACAAGCGCTACAATTGTACTGATAAAACTACCTTCTGCCCTATTGCCACCCTATTCGAATTATGCATAAAAGCTTAATAAATTCACAAATACAAACAGGTCTGCTTGTAGTGCAAGCATGGCTGTTGCCCAGGCATGGAAAACACGTACCTAAAAATCATCCGCATAGTTACCTCCCTGCCGCGCCGATGAAAAAAGATGCCATACCAAAACCAAGGTTGAGGCTACTGCCATTTGTTGAAAAGACTGTACTGCCCCAGGAGTTCTTTTTCCGGTAATTCGTATTAAGAAAATGATAGGTAGAACCTTTCACTGCATCTTTTGTAAAAGTGGTTAATGCTGCGTTGGTAAATCTTGTCAGCAGATTTAAATTACTCCATTCATTTGTGAGGCCCCAGCCATCCATCCCACCCGTAGCTGCACACCAAGCAAGCCACCCAGCGCCATTTGCCACCAGATGCCGCCGCCGTAAGCTTCGGCGTATTTGCTGTATTACTCACTAATAGAAACTTGACATCTTTTCTTCATAACAACTTCCGATTTAAATCTTTTCGGACTGCAGCAGCCATTCTTACAAGACTTTTCATTGTAAACCACTCA
>JALOMC010000295.1 GCA_025455665.1 Chitinophagaceae bacterium
CTGAACAACCACCACTACTGGCTGAGCACCTGGGGCAAGGGCGTACTGGCCTTTGACGAACGCTTCAGGCGGTACGAAGTGCCCCTGTACCGCCAGCTGCCGGCCGGGCTGCACCCGGCTGTACGAAATGCCTACTACCTTACCTGGGCCGTGCACCAGCACCGCCGCACCGGCCTGGTGTATGTGGGCTGCCAGGGTGGCCTCACCATGGTGTACCAGCCCGCTACCGGCCGCACTACCTACCACCACGAGGCGGTTTTTGACCACCGCACGGTACGCTTCATTACCGAAGACCGCGAAGGCCAGCTGTGGTTTGGTACGCAGGGCGGCCGGGTGGTGAAGTACGATGGACAGCAGTACCGGGTGATGGCCGATTTTGGCACCGGCGCCATCATTTACAAAATACTGGCCGACCGCGACAACTGGATATGGGTGGCCACCCAGGATAAGGGCCTGTATGCACTGGATGCCCGCAGCGGCCAACAGCTGCAGCACTACACAGCCGGCACCGCGGCCAACAGCCTGTTTGGTGCCACGCCCGAAGACATAGACGAGCTGAATGATAGCCTGCTGGTAGTAGCCACAGGCGCCCTGAATGTGCTGAACAAACGCAGCGGCCAGGTGCAGCAGCTGACCATGGCGCAGGGCCTGCCCTCGCATGCCGTAAAGCGGGTGCGCCAGGATGCCACGGGCTACCTCTGGATCATGACCGATAACGGCCTGTGCCGCTACGATCATCGCCGGGGCCTGTTTACCAGCTTTGGCCAGAAAGATGGCATTTTGCTGGGCGAAGTAGCCACCAATGCCGACTATTTGTGCCGTGACAACTTCGTGATGTTTGCCGGCATCAACAGCCTGCTGTTTTTTCATCCGCGGGCCTTTAAAAGCATTGTGCCACCGCCACCCGTCACCCTTACCGATTTCAGGCTGGGCAATACCTACCTGGCGTTCGATTCGCTACAGGCACTGCCCGAGGTGCGCCTGCAGCCCGATGCCAGCAATTTCAGCATTCAGTTTTCGTGCCTTGATTTTAAAAATGCCGAACGCTACGTGTACTACTATCGCCTGATAGGGCTGGGCCAGCAGTGGCAGCGGGCCGATCAGTCGGGCATCAGCTTTACGGGGCTGCCACCGGGCCGCTACCGCTTTGAGGTAAAAGCCGAAAATCTGGAAGGCCAGCAGTCGCCCGAGGTCAGCAGCCTTTCCCTGTACATAGCGCCGCATTTTTGGCAAACCGGCTGGTTCATTTGCACCGCATTGATGCTGCTGGCCATGATAGGCTACGCCATGCACCGCCTGCGGCTCAACCGCCTGATGGCTGTAGAAGCCATCCGCAACCGCGTGGCCCGCGACCTGCACGATGATATGGGCAGCACCCTCAGCACCATCAACATCCTGAGCTCGATGGCCAAAACCAAAATGCAGACCGATGCCACCAAAACAGCCGAGTACCTGGGTAAAATAAGCGACAACAGCCAGCGCATGATGGAGGCCATGGACGACATTGTATGGGCCATTAAACCAGCCAACGACAGCATGCAAAAACTGGTGGCCCGTCTGCGGGAGTTTGCCACCCAGCTGCTGGAAGCCAGAGAGGTGGCCCTGCAGTTTGAGGCCGATGAAGCCGTGCACGAAGTGCGGCTGGACATGGAAGCCCGCCGCGATTTTTTCCTGATTGGCAAAGAAGCCATTAACAACGCTGCCAAGTATGCCCGTGCCAGCCAGGTACACATACAGCTACAGGTGCAGCAGCGCCAGCTGCTGATGCACATAGCCGATGATGGCGTAGGCTTTGACCCCGACAAAGCCGACAGTGGCAATGGCCTGGGCAATATGCACCGCCGCGCCGCTGCCTTGCGGGGCCGCCTGCTCCTACAATCGGCACCCGGCCAGGGCACCCGCCTTACCCTGCGCATTCCTATTCCATAACCATACCGCACCGGCAGCCTGCCCATACCTGCACCAGCCATGACCCGATTGCTCAGCCAAAAATTTCGCTTCCTCACTTTTGCCTGCATTTTTCTGCTGGCCTATGTGCATGGCTACAACCTGCACAATACCTACCTGCAGCCCCACAGCACTGTGCATGAACCCATCACCGTCACCACTTTTTTCGAATACCTGCTGGCCAATGGTCTGCTGCGCTTCCGTATTCCGCTGCTCTTTCTCATATCGGGCTACCTGTATGCCCACTACGACGATCAGCCGTACGGCCAGCGCACCCGCAAGCGCTTTGCTACCCTGCTGGTGCCCTACCTGCTGTGGAGCGCCCTGGCCCTGTTGCTCACTTTTGCGCTGCAGCAGCACCCGCACAGCGCCGCCATTGTAAAGGCCGCTGCGGTAGACCAGCTGGGCGATAACCGGCCCTATACCGAGATAGGCTGGTCAGGTATGCTGTACCGCTGGCTGCTGGCACCGCCCGCCTACCAGCTCTGGTTCATCTTCGTACTGTTTGTGTACAATCTGCTGTACCCCTTCATCCGCTGGGTGCTGCTGCGGGCTGCCTGGTTTTGGCTGCCGGTTTGCTTTGTGCTGTGGTTCACCTATTTCAACATCGGCCTTATCGAAGGGCAGGGTCTCTTCTTTTTTTCCATGGGCGCCTTCATACGGCTGCGCCACTACAGTATAGAAAAACCACCCCGCTGGTACAGCGAGGGGCTGGCGTGGATTTTCTTTCTAGGCGTGTGCTTCATCAAAACCTTTATGGCTTTTGAGCTGGCGCCCAACAGCCCCGCTACCTGGTACACACTGGCTATACTTTACAACCTGGCTATTTTGGCGGGCATCATGGCTGTATGGTTTAGCAGCAGCCGCCTGGCCGCGTGGTGCATGCAGCGGCCGCTGTTCAAGCAGCTCAGCGGCTATTCGTTTTTTATGTATGGCATGCACATACCACTGCTGGCGTATGTAGCTACCTGGCTCAGGCAGGTGGCGGGGCACTTCAGCTATTTTCGGCTGAGCGCCTACCTGCTGCTACCCGCTGTGCTGATGCTGCTATGCGTGGGCACCGCCATGCTGCTGCGCCGCTACCTGCCCCGCCTGTATGGCTGGCTGGCCGGTGGCCGCGGGCTGTAGCAGTCCTTTCACATGCTTGTGTGGTTGGCATGGGGCGGCAAGTGTGCTACTTTCGACCACACAGCACCACACCGCTGGCTGCCACCCTCATTTTGTACCATTCATTATACCGCACTATGATTAAACTGCTGATATACGAAGACAACCCACAACTACGCGAAGGCCTGTCGATGCTGATAGATGGCAGCGATGGCTTTGAAGTGCTATCGGCTTTTAAGCATTGCGGCAATGTGGTAGAAGAAGTAACCGCATTTGAACCCGATGTGGTGCTGATGGACATTGATATGCCGCTGGTAAACGGCATTGAAGGCCTGAAAAAAATACGCGAAGTAAACACCACGGTGAAGGTGCTGATGCTGACTGTATTCGATGACAACAAGAATGTGTTTGAAGCCATCCGCAACGGTGCCAATGGCTATATATTGAAGAAAACACCCCCCGGCAAACTGCTGGAATACATACAGGAAGCCGCCAGCGGTGGCGCCCCTATGACCGCCAGCATTGCCACGCAGGTGCTCAAAATGTTTTCCGACATCCACCACCAAACCAACGATAGCTACAACCTGAGCGACCGCGAAAAGCAGGTGCTGCAGCTGCTGGTAAATGGCTACAGCTACAAAATGATCGCCGCCGATATGTACATCGCTATTGATACTGAGAAGCTGCACGTGAACAGCAAGAGCGAAGCCGTGGCCAAAGCATTCAAGGATAAACTGGTGTAGGAAGCGGTACGCTTACCAGCCTGTTTGCCACTACGCATTTTTCCAGCGGCTTTTTTACAAAGCCTGACCTTTTTGCCTGTGCACTCCGCCGTTTTTGGTGCTCCGGCGTTTCTGCTGCACTTTTATGGCGCATAGTAGCAGCTTCATGGCCAAGCAAACCTCCAAACACATCCTCGGCACTGCTGCCAATCTGCTGGGCTTTTGCCTTGGGGCCACCACCAGCATCATCGATGAATTTACGGCGGGCATAGCGCTGCTGCTGAGTACGGCGTGTATCTGCTCCTTCCTTTCTATTCGCAGTGGTAGTGCCAGGCTGGCCAACCGGTTAGAAGCAGTGGCCGATGGTCTCTTTTTTTTGGCCCTGCTGGGCATTTTTGTGATTGTACTACTGCTGATGCTGCGAGTGCTGCGATAGCAGCGGGAGGATATCAATGAGGCCGCCACGCCGCTTACCCGGCTGATTTCCTCCTATCTTCACCACTGCCCACACTATTCGCTCCATGAAAAAAATAGCACTGCTGCTGGCCATCGTCGTCGGCCTGCTGGCCCTGGTATTGGTGATCAATACCCTGCGCCACCCCTTTGCCAACCTACAAGGCAGCCAGCCCGCCCCCGCCGCAGTGCCCGCCAGCCCGCTGGCCGTGCAGCGCCTGTCGGGCGGGCTGCAGTATGCCACCGTTAGTTTTATCGACAGTGCCGACAATGACTTTGCCGTGTACGATAGCTTTCGGCAGTACATCCGCCGCTCGTACCCCCGGGTATTTGCGCAGCTGCACGATACCCTCATCAATGGCCACCAGTGGCTGCTACACTGGCGGGGCAGCCATCCCTCGCTTCAGCCCCTGCTATTTATGAGCCACTACGATGTGGTAGCCCCCGGCGATGCACAGCACGACAGTGCCGACCACGAAGGCCAAAACCTGTTTGACCTGGCCGATCATGATATGCCACCCCCCACCGGCGAATTCGACCGCTGGCAGCAGGGCCCTTTTTCGGGCGCCGTGCTCAATGGAAAAATTTATGGCCGCGGCGCCATCGATATGAAAGGCGTGGTATTTGCCCTGCTGGAAGCGGCCGATACCCTGCTGGCACAAGGCTACACGCCACAGCGGGATATTTACCTGGCGCTGAACCCCGATGAGGAAGTAGGCGGCCTGCGGGGTGCCGCCCACCTGGCCCGCTACCTGTTGGGCCGTGGCCTGCAGTTTGAAGCCATTTACGACGAAGGCGGCATTGTAGCCACGCCCGGCACCGCCGAAGGCATCCGGCAAAACGTAGCGTTTGTGGGCCTGGGCGAAAAAGGCGTAGTGGGCTATCGCATCAAGGTAAAAGGTACCGGCGGCCACTCCAGCATGCCGCCGCTGCAAACAGCTGCCGGCCGCGCCGCCATCATCATGCAGCGCCTCGAAACCAATCAGCTGCCACAGCGGCTCATTGGCCCCACCCGGGCATTTTTGAATGTAACCGGCGCCGGCATGGGCTTTATGAGCCGCATGGCCATTGCCAACACCTGGCTGCTGGAGCCCCTGCTGCTGAAAAAAATGGCCGCCAACCCGCAGGCCAATGCCCTTACCCGCACCACCACCGCCATTACCATGCTCAAGGGCAGCGATGGCAACAATGTGCTGGCCCC
>JALOMC010000025.1 GCA_025455665.1 Chitinophagaceae bacterium
ATAGACTACAAAAAGCTGGCGGCTGCCACCCCCGAATACTCGGGCGCCGATCTGCAAGCAGTCGTGGACATCTGCATTGAAAACAAACTAACCGAAAGCATGAAAAGCGGGCAGCTGAGTGCCCTTGGCACCAAGGACCTGCTGGCGGCTGCAAAACAGCACAAACCCAGCACCCGCGAATGGTTTGGCACTGCCCGCAACTATGCACTGTACAGCAACGAAAGCGGCCACTACAACGATATTTTAGAATACATAAAAAAGCACAAGCTGTGATGCTGGAAAAAGCCCACCTGCTACTGCAGCAAGGCCGCTACCGTGATGCGGAAAAAGAGATAGCACAGGCACTGGCTGCCGAGCCCGAGAATGATGAAGCACACGCCCTGCTGGCCCGTTTGAAAATAGACAGCGGCCATGCAGCCGATGCTTTGGCACCCATTAACGAGGCGATCAGGCTGGAGCCTACGTCGTACTATTATTTCTATTTGCGGGCCTTTGCCCACTACCGGCTCGATCAAAATCTGGCAGCCACATCCGATCTTGACCAATCGCTGCAGCTGTACCCATACGCCGCTGGTACCTATGGGCTGTATGCCTATGTGCTGATAGACGACAAAAAATTTGAGGCGGCACTGGCCAAGGCCAATGAGGGCCTGCAAATAGATGGTACCGATGAACTGTGCCTGAATGCCCGTAGCATGGCCCTGAACAAACTAGGCCGTGTAAACGAAGCCATTGACACCATGCGCTACAGCCTGGCCAATGAGCCTGACAGCGATTTCACCCATGCCACCGTCGGCTGGAACTATCTGGAAAAAGGACAACACAAAACTTCCATTGACCATTTCAGAGAAGCCCTGCGCATTAACCCCGAAAGCGAAACAGCCAAGGCAGGACTGAAAGAAGCGCTGAAAAGCAAGATACCCCCCTACCGCTGGCTGCTGATGTACAGCATGTGGCTGGCCAACCAGGGCCGCGGCGTTCAAATAGGCATGACGATTGGCTTGTACATTGCTTTTAGGATGGTGGGTGGCGTACTTGCCAAACTCCCGGTCCCCTTCAACTATATCGGTATTGGACTGGTCGTGCTTTACCTGTTGATGGTGGTATCGAGCTGGATCCTCAATCCTATCGCCAATCTGATCCTCAGTTTTCATCCCGAGGGACGCTACGCTATCAGCCGCAGCGAACGATTGATCGGGCAGTTGGTGGGTGCGTCTTTGGTGTCAGCAGTCGGCTTGTGGGTGTGGTCGCTTCTTTGGCATGCCAGCCCGTTCTCGCAACATGCTTTGTTGCCGGCAGCCATTTGTATGGCCATTGCCACCTTCGCATTGGCACAGCTGGAACTTCCGATTCATTTAAAGACAGCCAGCAACCGCACCCGCATAGCAGCTATAATGGCGTTAGCCGGTGTATTGATTGCTGCCGCCCAACTATTGTCGCTCCCGGCGGCTGACGCATGTTATGTTGTGTTGGTAGTGCTGGCCGTGGCCCTCACATGGGTGAACGCATTGGCCCGGCGCTAATACCTGCTCCACCGCTCATAAAGCCCTTTAACCATTCATTTACGAAGACCGTCGTATAATTGCGATTGAATCTGTAACATCGCAAAGCGAGAATGGCATATGGCAAAGCAAACAGGCAATAACAAGCCCACCGAAAGCGAACTGGAGATACTGCAAGTGCTGTGGCAGCGTGGCAAAGCCACGGTGCGAGAGGTGCACGAAGAGCTGGCAACCATTAAAGACGCCGGCTACACCACCACCCTCAAGCTCATGCAGATTATGCATGAAAAAGGGCTGGTGCTGCGTGACGATAGTAGTAAAACCCACGTGTACCAGGCCAATGTGAGCAAAGAAGACACCCAGGATCAGCTGGTGGGCAAAATGCTGAATACCTTATTTGAAGGCTCAGCCAGCCAGCTGGTAATGCGGGCCTTGGGCAATGCCAAACCCAGCTCGGCCGAAATAGCCGAAATACAAAAACTACTGGACAGTCTGAAATAAGCCAACTGCTGCTGTATGTGGTCACCGCTGCATTTTACCATACTGCCTTCGTTAGGGTACGCTGTGTTGTCCAGCCTTTGGCAAGGCGCCCTGCTATGGCTTTTGTATGTAGCGCTGGTCCGCCTATTTCAGCCTGCCGCCGCCCAGCGCTACCGCATGGCCAGTGCAGCTTCTGCCACTTCTTTGCTACTTTTTTTTGCCAGCCTGCTACTGGCGCCCAAGCCAGGTACAGCGCTACCTGTAGCTGCCCCCATCAGCCATGCAACTGTGCCAATCTGGTATCAGCTGCTCCCAGCCCTCGGCATTGGCTACTTATTGCTGGCCGCCTGGCAACTTACTCGGCTGGCTATTGGCTGGCAACAAGTACAGCAGCTTAGGCATCAACATACCAGCAAGGCCCCACTAGCCTGGCGATTGTTTGTGCAACAATACGCCGCTTACATGGGCATCACGAAACCGGTAAAATTGGTAATAAGCAGCCGCATTAGTAGCCCGCTTACCATTGGCTTTTGGAAACCCATGATTTTGTTTCCGGTGGCCAGTATCAACCAATTGACGCTGGCACAAGCCGAAGCTATTTTGATACACGAGCTGGCGCATATCCGCCGGGCCGACTATTTACTCAATTACTTGCTACAACTGGCAGCGGCCATCTTGTTTTTCAACCCCTTTCACAGGCTGCTGGTACAGGCCGCCTGCCGCGACCGCGAAATCAGCTGCGATGAATGGGTGCTGAGATACAACTACAACCGCCGCGACTATGCTGAAGCATTGCTGCAGGTAGAAAGAATGGCTGTAGTACCGTGCTTGGCCATGGCGGCTGCCTCGCAACCCGGCTTCGAGCTGCTGCATCGCATCCGGCTAATGCTGGTGCCAAATACCCAACCCATGCTTGCCAGCCGCCAACGCATGCTGTGGTGGCCTACCGGCCTGCTACTGCTGGCCATGCTGCTACAGCTTACTTTGCCGGCTTTGCAGGCCGTACACCCTGCGCAAACTGCAAAAGCAGCAGCACTGCTAAGCCGGCTGCGCCCCGGTGCTGCTTCCTACGATTTTTTGGCCGCACGTGCTATGCGCCAATCTCATGCCGTCCATCAAAGTAATCAAGCATTTGCTACTTCGGGCGCCACCAACATGGCCTGGTGGCCGCTGGATGAACAGTCCCGCTTACCTGCTGAGGATACAAGAACCAGCGCCGATGAAGTGCCCGCCGATGAATGGACTGCGGTGGCCAGCCGACGGTGGCTACAGCCGGTACAGCAATTGCTGCAGCAAGGTGAGGCCGTGCTAAAGGCAACCGATGCGCTACCCGCCAATGAACTGGAGCATGAACTATTGGCGCAACTGGAAGCAGCGGCAATAGAAATGCAGCAGCAATATGAACAGCAACTACTGAACGCACAAGTACTGGCGGCAGAAGCCAGTGCCAACAAGGCCGAAGAGTTGGCAGCTGCCAGGGCGGCCCTGCAGGCTACCAGCATCCATTTGCAAAAACTAAGTGCAGCACTGGCTGGTCAGCTTTCGGTGGAGCGAAAAAAATCGAGCCTTCGGATTTCGCTTCCAGCCGAAGCAAATCAGGTAAGCGATGGTACTGCTGCCATCCCCCTGCCTACCAATCGTAGCTATCAGTTTTCTTACAACGAGGTCAGCAACTTACCTGTTGAAATTCCGTTGTATTCGCCCAAAGCCATCAAACTGGCCGACATAACCGATGCTGCCCTGGCTGCCGATGCAGAAGAAGACGAGGCATTGCAAAACGAGCCCGAAGCCGCTGCGGCCTTGAAGGCCACGCTTCAATTAGCAGTACCGCAACCTGCAGCTATTCGGCAAAAATTAGAGAAAGAAACAAAGGCAGCGCCACGAAAAGTTCGTGATCAGCATCGGCCGAGGGTGGTAATTTCCTTATAATAGCGGCTCACGCCTTTATTACGCCGACTTCAAAATGCGGGCCTTGGCCCACAAGTGCACTGCTACCAGCACTGCCATGGTGGCCCCCATCAGTAGCCAGCATTGGCCAACAGAAAGCCAGCGCCAACCCGCTAAAAGCAGCGCACTTACCGTTGTCTGAACCAGCATGTAGAGTGCCGTCACCCGCAAATGCGGCCACTTTTTTTCATTTGCCAGGTATTGAAACAAATGCTGCCGATGTGGCAAAAAGATATTTTCCTTTTTCAGCAGCCGGTGTGCTATGGTGAGCCCGCTATCAACCCCATACACAGCAAAAAGCAAAAAAAACAGTGGCTGCCCGCTTTGGCGGATCAAAAGCAAAACAGGGAACAACAGGGCAAATGCCATGCTGACGCTGCCTACATCGCCAGCAAAACAGCGAGCTTTTTTACGGAAATTGAAGAAACCAAATACAAGCCCGGCAGCAGCAAGGCAAAACAAGTAGCGATCATCTATAAAGGGCTGCCAGGTATTGGCTACCCATAGAGGAGCAATGACAACAAATGCATAACCCACCGTGATCCCATTAATGCCATCCATAAAATTGTACGCATTGATGGTACCAATACACAGTACCAATAACAACGGTACCCATACCCATGGCGATGCCAGCCACTGTGCCTGATAAAGCAGCCCTAGAACCGCCAATAAATGAATGCTGATGCGGAGCCGCTTGGGTTGATGCCGCACATCGTCGGCAAAACTGATGCCGGCAATAGCCAGCAAACCAAGCGTGAACCATGGGTACTGCCACCCATAAAGGACAAAGAATACCAAGAGACCAATCGGGAAAATAATGCCACCACCACGAAGTGTCACCCGGCGGTGGCTGCTTCGTTCATTGGGCCGGTCTACAATGCTATAGCGAAAAGCCAGCGAGAAATACGCCAGTTCCAGCAGGTACAAGCCAGCCGCAATAGCCATCCATTGAATCAGCATGTTCATTTGGCCGGCAAGTATACGTGGTTCGGGGCATTTGGTCTTTAAGAGTAATGCCGTCAAGCCATGCGGCTTGCTTCTCCGGCTCTCTTTTTGAAGGTCTGCCACCACAAATGCAGCATCAGCATCGCCAGCAGATGTGGCGTCAGGCTGGCATCGCCGCCACGGAATCGCTGCAGAAGCTTCGCATAATCTACCTGTTGCAAAAGTGGCCAGTGAAATATTTCGCTGCCAGCCAAATCGTCGAGTGCCGCTATAAATAGTGGATTGTGCCGGAGATACTGCTGCCACGGCACACTTAACCCGATTTTTCGGTGTCGCAGTATTTCCGTCGGTAGCAGCGGCGCCATGGCTTGCTTCAAAATGTACTTTCCCTTTTTGCCGGTAAAAAACCAATGCGAAGGCAAAGTGCCAAGCCCGGCCACCAGTCTTTGGTCCAAAAAGGGTTCACGGCACTCAATGCCAGCCCCCATAGTCGTGCGGTCGTTCCTATCCATCAGGCTACACAGGTAGCTGTGTTGGTCAAAATAAAGTGCTTGCCGCTTTACATCGGCGGGATAAAGTTCCCGGGCTTCAGCCATCATTTTCATCCGATGTTCATTGATTGGCTCTGCGCTAATACCTAACCACTCACTGAGCTCTGTAGGAAAAAGATTGGCACTATTATAAAGAATACGATCACTATCGCTGGATAATTGAGCATAGCGCTTCAACTTCTCCAGGCGGTGGGGCAGTTTTACCAACCCGGTGCCTAACATTTTACCCAACAAGGGTACTAGCGCCCCGTACTTCAGCGCTTTGTACCTCACGTACCCCCCCATCAGTTCGTCGGCCCCTTCGCCCGAAAGCAATACGCTCACTTTGGGTTTAGCCAATTTGGAAATAGCAAACAAATGTGGTTCATTCATATGCACCAGCGGTTCGCCATTGTACCACGATACGTCTTCCATCAAGCCAAACAGCAACTCATCTTCTACTCTCAGCAGGTTTACCGGGTACTGAAACCGCTCTGCAAGACGGCGGGCCAAAGGTGCTTCGTTGTGAAAGTCGCTGGAAAACTCCACCGTAAAGGTTTCCACCGATTTGTACTGCAAATGTGCCAGTGAAGCCAGGATAGACGAGCTGTCGAGCCCCCCGCTGAGTAGCACTCCCACCGGCACATCGCTGATCATTCGCAGGCGTACAGAGTCAAAAAATGTTTCGCGAAACCACTCCATTGGGCTGTTGATTGCACCGTGTGACTGGATGGCTTCCTTTAAATTCCACCAACGGGTGGCCTGCATTCGCCCATCTGGCTCTACCCATGTAAAATGCCCTGGCAACAACCGACTGACATTCTTAAACATGGTACGTTCACCAGTCACAAATCGGTTGAAAAGGTATTGATGCAGCCCCTCCTCTTCAATGTCCATGGGGACACCTACTTCGAAAAACGACTTTTGCTCAGAAGAGAAATAAAGTGCCTCCTGGTGAATACAGTAAGTCAGTGGCTTTACCCCCATGCGGTCTCGTGCCAGCAAAAGCCGGCCCGTGTGATGATCGGCAATGGCAAAGGCGAACATGCCATTGAGCCGGTGCAACATAGCAGTACCATACTCTTCAAACAGGTACAGCAGCACCTCTGTATCGGTACCCGAGCGAAACTGGTAGCCCTTCTGCTTCAACTCGTCATAAAAGGATCGATAATTGTAGATCTCGCCATTGAAAACAATGGTATAGCGCCCACTGCTGCTGGTGAAGGGCTGATGACCTGCGGAAGACGTATCGAGAATAGAAAGACGCCGGTGACCCAATCCAAAAGGCCCGCTGATTAAAACGCCGGCGTCGTCGGGTCCACGATGACGAATAGCGTAACACATCCGCTCCACTATCGTCCTGTCAGCAGTTCTGGACTTGTCGAAGTGAAGAACACCGGCGATACCGCACATAATTGGTAAGGTGCTTCTGTAAGCACTTAGGAAAGGTTTGCTAAAACAAAGGATTGACGGTTAGCCGGGACGAAGGGTGTTTGAGGGTGTGTAAAGCAGCGGAAGGGGGCATAGCGTGCCGGGCTACAGACAAAAATACACGTCTGCCCAAACAAAAGCGTGAAAGCAAAAAATAATCAGCCCACAGTGGCCAAATAGTTATTCCGATAGCTTATAACACCCATTCAGCTGCTTCGGATAAAACCGGGCGAGGCAGCCAGCCAAATGCCGCCCTCGCCTTGCTGTCATCAAAAGTAAGGTGTGCGGTCAGCTTTTGCAGGCGCATTGTATTTATAGGAAATCGGGGGCCAGCCAGGTCACCCAATTTTGCCAGAACAGCAGCCAGCCAAAGTGGAATTGTGCCCGGCAATGGTCGCTGCAAAGCTTGAGCAATAGCCCCCGACAATGCTGCAAAGCTGGGGTGATGGCCGTCGGTCAGGTTGAATACACCCCCTGCTTCCATAGCCGCGGGTATCGCAGCAGCCACATCGGTGGCCAGTACCATGCTTTTGCGGGCATCACCTGTACCCACATTTCGGTACTTGCCCGCCTTTACAGCTGCCAGCATATCACCCAGGTTGCCGGGCGCCTGCCTGCCTACTACCAACGGAAGCCGGAAGATGCAAAGACGAACCATTGCCTGTTGGCACCAATCATGCAGGAATTTTTCGGCGTCAATTTTACTAACGGCATACGCACTATAGCCTTGCAACGGTGCATCTTCTGCTATTGCTTCGCCCTCATCGCAGCCATATACGGCCACCGTACTGATAAACAGAAAACGGGCATGGGGTGCCAAATGATGCTGCAGTGCCTGGCACAAATGTTCGGTGCCCAACCGATTCACCTGGTCAAAAATAGCTGCCTCTGCATCCGTTTTTGGTACACTGTGGGCCTTACCTGCTGCATGTATCACCCAGTCAAACCGGCCATGCAGTGCAGGAACCGTCACCGCAAGGTCGGCTTGTACCTCATTGGTCTTATCGCGTCCTACCCTTACTACTTCGGCATTCATTTTACACAAAAACGAATAGAAGTAGCTACCTAAAAAACCACTGGCACCAGTAAGCAGCACACGCATAAGCAAGAGATAAAAAATCAAGGCACAGAAATATCGCGTAGAAAGCGGGCAGGATTGCCGGCGTAAACACCGGGCTTTGTGATATCTTTTGTAACCACCGAGCCTGCACCAATTACTACATGACTGCAAATGCTGACAGGCAGTATAGTGGCATTGCTTCCTATACTCACATGGTCTCCTACATGTGTAGATTGCCACTTGGTACGGTCGCCCATGGCAGGCCCGCCACTTGCCAGCCGATCATTAGTAAACATGACACCGTGACCAATAAAACAATGGCTACCAATAGTCACCAGTTCGCATATAAAGCTGTGGCTTTGAACCTTCGTGTAGTCCCCAATGCTTACACCCCGCTGTATTTCGCAAAAGGGACCAATAAAACATGAATTGCCCAAGCGACAGTCGTATAAATTTGAAGGAGCCACGATGGTTACCCCGGTGCCCATGGTTACATTCAGAATACCAGATTGAGCAAGATGATACTGCATCCGAAAAAAGCGTTGCGAGCCTTTAGGCGGCTCAGGTTCGTTTGTTGGTGTAAAAATTCATGATTTCTTGCAAGAAAAGCGAAGCACCTGCCTCCCGACTAAACCGATCTCGCACCTTCAGTGCATTTTCCACATACTGCTGATAGCATTCACTATTATTCTTCAGCTCCGCAATAAAATCAACAATCTCAGTCAATTGGTCATTGTTAAAGCAGCGACCTACCTTATTATCTTCTATCAATCGGCCCCCTTCGCTGGCAGGCGTAAGGATGCAGGGAATACCAACACCGATGTATTCTGTGACACGCACCGGAATAGATCGCCAACTTACTTCGTCATCTGTTCGAAACGATAATCCTACATGGCATTTCCGAATAATAGACGCTAACTCCTCATTGCTCAACCGACCAAGGTAAGAAATGCGCTTCGACCCCGATTTCTCAACCAGCTCTTGCTTACTGCCTGATCCGATAACGATGCATCGATAATCCTCTCCCCGCTTGTCCAGTTCGGCACATACAGCCAGCAAAAGTTCAGGCGACTGGAACTGTCCGATATTACCATGAAACACCAAGGTGAATACTTCATACTTTTCATTACATGGAAAAAAAAGGCTCTTTTTGAATCCGTTTTTTACCAGTACCAATTTTGTTGTTGGCGAAATGACTTTTATATAGTCCACCAGCATATTTGATACTGTAACAGTAGCTGCCGCCCTGCTGTAACAAAGCTTTGATAAATACAGCAGTACTTTGTACAGGATTCCGTTTCGCTTAATCATTCCGGAGTTTGCGTACACCAGCGGATACAGGTCTCTTACGTCGAAGAAATAAGGCTTGCGGCTGATAATACAGGCCAATGCAGCCATGGCACCTGCCAAAAAAGGCGGACTCGAAATAACAACCGTGCTTTTCCGGGCGAATAGCAACGTGAAAAAAAGTTCAATTCCTAGCAGTAATTCACGAACCAATCGTGGCAATGCATTGCTTCTGTTGTCTGGCGTTTTGATGAAATTAGGTACGACCCCATCCTCTCTTTCCGATCGCTTGTCGGTATGAATAATTACTTCAAATCCACCAGCGCTTCTGATGGCATCAATCCATGGCCGCATCCTCAATGAAGTAGCATGGCTACTGGGCGTATACCAATCGATCACAAAACGAACCAAATGGGAATGAGGCAACGGCGTAGGCAGCTGCCCATTGGGCTCCGGCAACCCGGACTGCATTGCAAACAAATGCTGGTTTTGCTTGCCACGTTTGCCATGGTGCACTGTGATCAGCGCCTGCAACATCCGCTCACTCAGCACATCTTTATCAAATTCACGCCGGGCCAGCGAAACAGCGTTGATACCCATACGCTGCAATTCGTCGGGTGATGCTGATAACTGAATCAACAAATCAGCCAGTTCCTCCTCGTTGTCGGCATCAATTGTGTAGCCACACTGGTGCTTTGCCAGCAAATCTTTGATCCAGCCTTTCGTATTTTGTATAACTGGCACACCGGCTGCAAAAGACTCAAACAGCTTGTTGGGCGAAGAAGTATCAAGAATGGGCGTACCTTTTAGTGGCACTAACGAAACAAAACTATTTTGTACAAGGCTTACCAGTTGGTCTTTCGGCATTAGCCGTAGAATCACAAAATTATCCAGGTCTAAATCTTTGGCCTGCTGCTGTAGTTGCTCTCGCAGTTGCCCATCGCCCACCAGCAAAATTTTTATTTGATGAGCACCCCGTTGTTTTAGCGCAAGCGCTGCTTTTAGCAGCAATTCCGAATTATTGACCTTTCCGATATTGCCGGTATAAATAGCCACCTTGTGTGTGGCATAAAAAGCTGGCAAATGATCGGTAGGTTGACGGGTGCCAAACAGCTCAATATTGGCGGCATTGGGTACTGATATCGAATGGCGTACACCCACCCGCTGTGCTAAATTGGTTTGCATGCCCGGCGAAAGCGTAACAACAAGGTCGGCACAACGGTAACAGAGCCTTTCGAACGCATATGCCAACCGCTGAATAAACCGGCTTTTAATAAGTCCTAGCTCAATGGCGCCGCCCGGCCACAAATCTCGTACTTCAAACACCAGCTTACGGCCACGCAGCCAGGCAAATATGCCCGGTATCCCGGCAGTAATAGGCCCCGACGATGCCACAACTACATCGGCCGGTAGTACCAGTGCATACCACGATGATAAAATTGCATACATGACGAAGGTGTAAATACGCCATGCAGTGCTTTGCTTGTTATCAATTAAGATGTTCAGCACCTTTACCTTAATGCCATCATGCTCCTGCTCTTCAATAAATTTGGATGCTTTGATGTCAGACTTGGAGTAAATACTAGTGACTACTGTTACATCGTGTCCTTCTTCTACCCATTTCTTGGCAAACTCGAAAACACGGGTTCCCCAGGAGCCCTGCGGTGTAGAAAAATATTGATAGAAATAAACGATTCTCATGTAGCAACCACTCTATTGAAAACCCTGCCAATTCGCCTAACGCGGATCGGTTAAAGGCTGATTAATGATTTCCAGTAACGTATCAATAATTCGCTTCCCTGTTTGCCCGTCCCACAATGGTGGAATGCTCCCTTGCTTCCACCGGCCGGCGAAAATCTGATCGAAGTAAGGCTTCAACATCAATGGATTGGTACCTGCCAACACATTGGTGCCAGCCTCAATCGTTTCAGGCCGCTCAGTTGAATCTCGCAAGGTAATGCAGGGTATGCCCAATACAGTAGTTTCTTCGGTAATGCCTCCTGAATCGGTGATCACAGCCTTACAATGCTCTACCAGATAATTGAACTCAAGATAACCCAGCGGCTCTATCAATTTCAAATGCTTTGGCTGATAGCCAAGCTCATTTATCTTTTGCCGGGTACGCGGATGTACTGGAAAAACGATGGGTAACTCATTCAGCTGTTCGTCAAAGGTGCGCAGGTAGCTTTCCAACACTTCCGCATTGTCTACATTAGCTGGCCGGTGCATGGTAAGAACAAAGTACTGCTGCCGCTGCAAGCCAAGCACATGCCACTCAGCAGGCTGCCTAAAGCGATGCCGATGGGCCAGCAGTGTGTCTATCATCGTATTGCCAACAAAGAAAATCTGCTGCTGCGACACGCCCGTCTTTAACAGGTTTTCGTTTGCAAAAGAAGAAGTTGTAAAAAAATAATCGGCAATACTATCAGTCACAATCCGGTTGATTTCTTCAGGCATACGCATATCACCCGATCGAATACCTCCTTCTACATGGGCTACTTTTACCCCTGCTTTTTTAGCTACTATAGAGCAAGCCAGCGTGCTGGTTACATCGCCCACTACTATCACCAAATCGGTTGGTTGCTTCGACAAAAAGGCTTCGAAGCCAACCATTATTTTACCGGTTTGCTCGGCCTGTGTGCCACCGCCGCTAGCCAGGTTTATAGTTGGCTCCGGAATATCCAGTTCCTCAAAAAAAAGCTGGCTCATCTTAGCATCGTAGTGCTGACCTGTGTGCACCAGCGTGTACGTTACCTGCCGCTTTTCGGCTGGCAGGCTTTCGATGGCCCGAATGATCGGAGCAATCTTCATAAAATTAGGCCTAGCTCCCGCTACCAGTGTTATATGCATTGAGCTTGATTTATTTGGAGAGAGGCGTCATCAGGTTTTGAAACTGACGAAGCTTTCCCACTTTAGTTCTATTAATTTGTTCAACCTTTTCGAAACGCATTTGCAGGCCCGGTTCAAGATACTTGTCCATCAGGCCTTTGATGCTTCTTTCTTCCGCATCCGCCAGTTCACGCTCGGCCACGTACTGTAGTACGAAAAAGTCGGGCGCAGTTTGTAATACCACAAACTCACGAATGCCATTCACCTTTGTAAGTAATGACTTGGTGACGTAGTAAAAAGTAAGCCCGGGCGCCTTCCTTCCACTGGGCAAAATTGCGATGTCGTTTGTACGACCTATCAGCTGCTTCAGTATACGTCTGCCGGTATCGGTACGCCTTTCATCTATGGCACCCATATCGCCCAGTTCGTAACGTATCAGGGGCAACGCCTTGTTGTACAATGCGGTTACCACTATTCTTCCCACTTCCCCATCTGGCACCGGCCTGTTCCATTCATCCAGCACTTCTATGTAAAGGGTTTCTTCATTCAGCACCCAATTTCCTTTGGTGTCTTCCACCGCCAGCAGGTCCAACTCGGCAGCTCCATACTCTCGCACTACCGGCACCCCAAATCCTTTCAGCAGCGTGTCACGATCTATTTCATCACACATTTCAGAAGTAGGCAAGCAATGCGTAAGCGTCGGACAGATTTCTTTTAGCTCAATGCCATGCCTGATGCAATAGTTGGCAAACAATACCAGGCTGCTGGTATAGCCATTTATATACTTGAACTTTTTTCGCCGAAAATGCTCCACATACCGCCTGCAGGTATCATCATTCATATTGAAAACAGGAAACCGGACGCGGTGACTAAACCAGTCTTTGATTCGCTCTTTGTAGTACTTCACCGCACTCAGCGGTATTCCATAAAACCTTGCCTGCCAGCTGTTATTGAAATCAATACCGTGCTGCCCCATCCGATATTTGATAGACGCCCATGTAAGGGCATGGCACCACTTATCTTTTGCAAACTGAAAGGGAACGCCACTGCTACCCGAAGTGCTGTTTTTAAACAGTGGGGCGTTGATGTATGGTTCAGAAAGCCGACTATCCAAATCTCCTTGCAGCGCTTGCTTTTTCATCACCGGCAGCTCCTGCCAGTTGGTGGCTATTGGTTCCTCTACCCCATTTACTTTCAGCCATTGCCTGTAAAATGAATTGTGTGAGTAGTGGAAAGAAACAATATCACGTTGCTGCTGCACCTGGTAATCCAACAGCGCTGCCCCCTCCAACTCTCTGAGCCGATCAAACACCGGTACTGCCAAATGAATGGGCAGCCCACTTAGCCGCAAACTCCAGTCGAATAGCTTCATGGAAATTACTACTGCCGTGATGCCTGCACCGAATCAATCAGTGCATGGTATTTATCAGCTATTTGTTTCATGTTGTGATTAAAGTTAGCCACCCCCGCTCTACCATGCTGCGGTTAGCTTGGGTAGCCTCGGCTACCTCATCCGCCTTTCCTTGCAAGTCGGCAAGGGCATTGGCCAGGGCTGTCGCGTCATCTACGGGTATCAGTTGGCCGTTTTGCCCATGTCGGATCCACGATTGATTGCCCGGCAAATCTGTGACCAGGGGATAGCACCCTGCAGCCATTGCTTCAAACAAAGAAGAAGAAACACCTTCGGTAATGGGCATGCTGACGTAAAACAAAGAACGACCCAACAATTCGGGCAGCTGCTGATTGGGAATACGGCCGGTGAAGTGCACCCATTCTTTCAATTCGTGTGCTGCTACGAAGGCTTGAAGGCGGCTACGCATAGGTCCATCGCCTACAATGGTAAAATGAACTGGTTTGCCCCTGTCTTTGAGTTGGCGAGCTGCTTCCAACACTACCAGGTGCCTGTACTCGGGGCCGAGGCTTCGGGTTACTATAGCCCGCGGAGGATGAACAGGCTTTTCATGGGCTGGCTGAAATACAAACCGGCGAAGATCAATGCCCTTGGGCATCACCAGCACCTTGCGCATATCGGCTCCTGCCTTCTCCATATTGCCAGCCATGGCCGGCCCCCATGCATGTATGATATCCGCCTGCTTAAAGGCCTTTTGCTGCAGCCAACGCTTGAGTGGAATGAGGGGTGAGCCCGGCGGATACAGATCAGTAATGCCCTGCTGCGCCACTGCGATGGGCCTGCAGCCCGACATGGCGGCTAAAAAACCGAAGCTGGTAGTCCGCTCCGCTATTACCATATCAGGCTTTTCTGCAGCTACTAATTTTCGCACCCGCCATAGCGCTGTAGTGAAGTACTCAGCAAAACGAAGCAACCTGCGCCAACCGCTGCCTGCCTCGTTCATTTCCCAGGTAATGATCTCAAAATCGCCAAACTCCTTCAGCCCATTCATCCAGGTTTGGGCATCGGCACGGTAGGCTTCTCCTAAAAACAAAATCTTTCGCTTTGACATGTTGGCTCTGTGACCGTAAAAAATGGCAGCAAAAAAGCAAGGAGGCCGCATTGGCACCGAATACAGGGCACCAACAGATGCATTTTCCCGGGGTGCAATCTCCTTATTTCCAATGGCTTCTACCCATTATTTTTTCCCCGAATGCAGTACCTGCCGGTACACCCCCAGCACCTGCTGCAAGGCCTGCTGCTCCGAAAAGAACTGCTGGCAATGCTGCTGCAACCTGGTAGCACGGCGGGCCGCTTCCGCCCTATCGGTCAGCGCCGCATACAAGGCATCGGCCAGGGCAGCCGGCTGTTTGGCAGGCACTAGCCAGCCTGCATCGGGCTGCACCACATCGGCCACCTGGCCCACCTGGGTAGCCACTACAGGGCAGCCTGCCAGACCATATTCTATCACAGTCAGTGGAAGACCCTCGCTTTCGCTGGATAGCACCGCCACGTCGGCTATTTCGAAATAGGCAAAAGGATTGGCCACCGAGCCGGTGAAAATGATTTGTCCTTGCAAGGCTGCATCCCTCACGGCCGTATCCAATTGCTGCTTCCACGCCCTATCGGTATCGGCGCCAGTGCAGTATACCCGAATGTTGGGCAGGCGCTGGCGCAAAATTGCTATAGCAGCTATCAGGTTTAAATGATCTTTTTGCGGTCGCAGGTTGGCATTCATTACCAGGCAGGGGCCATCCGGCTTGGCCAGCCGCTCTGCCGTATTCACCGGCCGCCGAATGGCATAGTTATACAGCAAACTGACCTTATTGGCCGCCAGCTTCAGATAACGCCGGTTGTTTTGCAGCAGCGGCTCGGACACACAAAAAACATGGCTGAATAGAAATGAAAAAGTCCGGTACGGATACTCCCGTTTGCCATCGGAGCGCAGCGCCAGCCCATGGTGATCATGCCAAATAAGTTTGAACCTGCTAAACGGCTGGATGGCGATGAACATGAGATAGGCACTTCCGTGAGCATGCACTATTTGAATGCGATGCTGACGCAGATATTTCCACAGCCTGTAAAGCGCCGGCAGGTCTATCAACCGCCGCCGGCCCAGCAAGTGCAATGTAACCGTGGGGTGCACCCTTGCTTCCAGCGCTCCGCCCACCCTCGTACTGAGTAAATACGATACTACACCAGGCATAGCGGCCATGCCGTTGGCAAAATTCACAGCTACCATTTCGGCACCGCCGGCTGCCAGGCTGTCAATAGCCTGCATCACACGTATTTCCTGCCTTTCAGCCGCTGACTGGTGATCTGCCATATACCCAATATTCGGTTAGTTTGGCAGCCACCCGCGCCGCCGCCCGGCATGCAGCGCCTGGCGGAAGCGTTGCTCCCATTTGTAATGATTTGGATAGTCGAAAATGGTGCGGGGCGGGGCGGCCATCATTTCTTCAAATTGTTCCGGTGTAATGTTCAGCTTCTTGATCACATAATCTTTATCGGCCAGCACGTCGTTCGGCGCCATGGGTGGCTGCTCCAGCTGGCGGAGCGCCTCTTCCCGTGTCAGTTCGCCTGTGCCGGCTATCAGGCAGCTCAGGTGCGCCCGCCGTTTATCGATGCCGAATTTTTTCGGTAAGATGTAGGACTGAAAAAATCGGGTGTAAACAGACTCGTGATGTTTGCCATCGTAAGGCCGATACCCCAATTCACGCTGTAGAACTTCAAGGGCCGTTGCTTTCGAAAAATCGACATAATTCAAAATGCCCACCATGCGGATACGCTTCACCACATTGTACCACAAAAATCGGCTGATGCTGATGTGTGGCAACGAATGGATGGGAACAGTACCAAATATCTTGTGCACACTGCTGATGTACCGCCAATCAAGGTGCCCCCTTGACCATGCTTTTGGCAACATGCCTTCGGTTCTGAAATTCATGCCGGTAAGAATGTGCCGGATACCATGGCGGGCAGCCGCTTTGTACAGCGCTGCAAACACCACATGGTCGGTAGGCACTTCGGCGTCGGGTACGCTGGCTTTTAAAAACGACCACTGCAGGTCGCGAAATACCGACCAATCGAGCACTTCCGTGACCAAATCGATGCCCAGGATGCGCAGTTGCTGTTCAATATTGCTCACTGCCAGTTCGCTGTTCCAGCCATTGTCTACATGCACCGCCAGCGGCCGCAGCCCCCACTGCCTTGTCAGCCAGGCTACATAGCTACTATCTACCCCGCCGCTGATACCAATCACGCAATCGTAGCGCTTCCCTTTTCCTGCCTTTTTTATTTGCTGCAGCAGAAGAAGCAGATTTGCTTCCCGAACGGCACCTTCGGGTACACGTATTGCCAATTTGGCCATGTATTCATGGTAGTAGTGGCACACACCCGCTTCATCAAATACGATGTCGGGGTCAGCAGCATTGTCCATCACCGTTTTGGTACAAATACGGTACTTCATTCAGCCGGCGAATGTACGAAGTATGCTGTTTGGCTCAGGATAGTTGATGAGCACTGCCCGATGCGGCCCGTAGTAAACAAACAGAGAGCCTGCAGCAAAAGCACGGATGCGGCTGCTGGCTGCCAGCGCTTGCATGTGTTGCAGGCTACCGGCACCACCAGCAGCTATCACCGGCACCGGCACCTGTGCTGCCAAATCGCTCATTACTTCAATGGGGTAGCCCTGCATACAGCCATCATGCCCAATGGCGTGTAGCAAAATTTCGCCGGCGCCAGCGGCAGCTACCTGCCGGCAAAACTCAGCCGGCGCCACCGCTGCCGTCTCCTTTCCCTGCCTGAAATGGACCCGCCATTTACCCAGCCAATTTTTCTGAATATCTACAGCGGCCACCATTGTACTGGCGCCAAAGCGGGCACTCAGCGTTGGTAGCAAATCGGGGTTTTGAAGCCCAGCATTTAATACAATTTTTTCTACACCTACCTGCAGCAAGCGGGCAGCTTGCTCCACGCTTTGCACACCGCCAGCATAGGCCACAGGCATCAGTGCTTCGCTTACAATCGTTTCAATAAAACCGTAGCGAATGGGCTTGCCGGCACTGGCCTCCCGATCAATGATGATGATTTCGTCTGCCGCCTTATCAGTAAAAATTCGCACCGCATTGATGGGATCGCCAATGTAGCGGGGCGCTTCCATCTTTACTGTTTTTACCAGGCCTTCGGGGCCCAGCAGCAGCATCGGTATTACCCTCACATCGGTCATTTGGCAGGCTATAGATGAATGAATTGCTGGTAAACGGCCAGCCCATATTGGTGGCTCTTTTCGGGATGGCATTGAAAGCCGAACAGGTGCTCTTGCCAAAGCACAGCTGCAAACGGATCATCGGCAAATCGAGCCGTGGCAGCCACCGCTGCATGTTGAGTATTGGTAACAGCAAAGCTATGGACGAAGTAGAACCGCCATGGCTCGGCATGGCCCTGTAGCAGCGGACAATCGCTGTTTAATATATCAATCGATTTCCAACCCATGTGCGGTACTGTCAGCCATTGCCCGCCAGGCGAAAGCCCTGGCTGTAGTCGCTGACAGCGAAAAGGGAACCAGCCCAAACCAGCCAATACACCTTCGTCGCTGCCTTCGCACATCAACTGCATGCCCAGGCATATGCCAAGTACGGGCCGCTTAAGTTGGGTGCCAAAAGCCTGCAGCACCGGCCACCAGCCCAGCTGCTGCAATTGTTGTACAGCGGTATCAAAAGCACCAACGCCGGGCAGTACTAGTTTATCGCATTGCAGTGCTTCTTCGGGGTGG
Source organism: Chitinophagaceae bacterium (assembly GCA_025455665.1). Taxonomy (GTDB): domain Bacteria; phylum Bacteroidota; class Bacteroidia; order Chitinophagales; family Chitinophagaceae; genus Phnomibacter. Next base: position 18,176 of record JALOMC010000025.1, read on the forward strand.
CGAATGGCGCTGGCAGGCGCCCGCAGCCGCTTCAGCACATTCATCACCGATCCCAGGTTGCCCATCCCATAATCTACTACCCCAATCATATTGTACTTACTTTCCGATGCTGTGCACTACGGCTTTGTAAAATGCAGCTAACTGGCCGCCAATGTAGCGATTGTCCATTTGCTGTAAGGCCATGGCGGGCAAATAAGCACGCTGCGACGCCAGTAGCACCCGGCTGGCAGCAGCTGCCAAATCTGAAGCGTTGGCCGACTCCACCAGCACGCCTGCCCCATCATAAGCCAGCCACCGCCGGGCATCGCCGGCATCGGTACTTACCACCGGGCAGCCACAGGCCAGGGCTTCTTTCAGCGAATTGTTGGAGCCCTCATGCCTAGAGGTAAGCAGCAGCACATCGGCTGCATTGTAATACAATGGCAACCTTGCATGGGGCACTTGCTGAACCCAATGTACGTGCAGCGGCTGCAGGGCCGCTTGCTGCTGTAGCAGGCCAATGGCTTGTGCTGCCAGTTCCCGGTTTTTTACCGGGCGCTCACTGTCAAAAAAAATCAGGTGACGACCGGCCGGCCAACCCAATTCTTCCAGGCAGTTTTGGCGATCCATGGGATGAAAATCCGTCGGCCGCAAGCCTTCACAGGCAACAATTGTTTTGGCCTGTGCGGCCTTCGGCAGCTTTGCTTTCATTTGCTCAGACATGACCACAACGCCGCTGGCCAATAGGCTGGCCAGCCGGCTGCCGCCGGCCAACCATCGGCCACGTCTGTTGTGCCGGCCGCCTGCGTCATAATCGCCCAACAAATCGCTACCGAGCAAAGACAGTACATAAGGCACAGGCGACCACAAGGCAATAACCGCCGCAGCCGGTCCGCCCCAAAACTGGTGCACCAGCTCTATGTGCTGCCGTTTGCAAAGGCGACGTAACGCCTGCGCCTGGCGCCACCAACTGATGGGCGATTGGCGGCCAACCACATGCCGCACCAGTACAGACTCCTCGCCCAATGCATGGCGTAAGCCTTCTAATGTCAGCAGATTATTCACCAGTTCGGCCCTTGCAAAACAATGCTGATTCCCCAGAAGGTCGAGCCCAGTGACCTGCTCGTGAGCAGGTACAATATCAGCAGCAATGGGCGTACCTGGTAATAGCAGCAACACTTTCATCGGCTAAAAACTTTTGAAAGCGTTTCGAGATAGAGGCAGGACTCATGGCTGCCTTTTTGTGCCAATGCCTGCCAGGCGGCAGCATTGCACGTGGCTTCCAAACCCGGCGGCACCGGTAGTTCCCGCCGTACATGGGCATTGCTACCTGGCTGTAGCCATTGGTTCAACTGCCGTAAGCCCGATTTGACCACAGGTGGCGTACTTCTGAAATGTTCACGCACCCATTTTCGGCCATGAAAATACCATCCGCCAGGGCGGCCACCGCCAGCATCGGGTAGTGCTGCCCATTCAGGACACAGCAGGCGAAGCCATTGGTAGTAGAGCCGGTAATTTCTTTTCAAGGACTGTGGTATTTCCATTGCAGCTTTTACCAGCGCCGGATCGTAAAACGGCGTTGTACACCACAGGAAAAATCGGTTGCGGTCTTCGCCTTCAAAATATGCTTTGCCTATTCGCTCAAAAAAAGCGAAATGTGCACTTTGATCATTGAGACCCGGCTCGGGGTAGGTAGCCAAAAGCTCATAGATACTTTGCGCCAATTCATCGGTACTGATGCCAGCTACAGCCGCCGCCGATGCCGGTGTGGCAATGGCATGACGACGCAGCAACAGCCTGACCAGCGCATCTTTCGACGCAGGCTTTCTTGCCTCACCGAAGTAAGGCAAAATTACATCGCCCCCATCGCCCGTAAGCAAGGTGGCGCCAGGCTGCAATGCCGCCACCTGCTGCAGGTAGCATTTTATAAAGCCCATGCCTGTATAGTTCAGCCCCTGCTTCAGTTGTATCAGCCATTCGGCATCGTGGCAATCGGCAGCAATGTCAAACGCCTGCCACTCAACGAGTCTTGCCCGCCCGAAAGCGACAAGTGCCAATGCGAAACACCGGTTGCCGTCATTTTTTGGCAGGCTGCTACAAATAGTTCATGGAGCTGCCTGGCATGTTCGGCTATGGGTTTGGCGGAGCCTTGTGCTATGGCCAGCTGCATACTTTGCTGAAAAACCAACCGGCCGGAGGGTAAATGCCAAACCATGCATGCGCCGGGTGCCACTGGCTGTACCTGCTGAAAAATGGTGCGCTGGCCGATGCTATAACCAGCCCACACGTATTGCGCCAGCCCGAGCCGGTCGGGCTGCCTGGTATGCCGGCTAAACAAGGCCTGCAGGCTACGGCCTATAAAAAAGCCATGCGCATGCTGGTAGTGATAAACGGGTAATCGGCCCAGCCAATCATTAAAAAACAAAAGGTAGCTACTGGTGATCATCCATGCAGCAAATTCGCCGCCAGCCTGCTGCAGCACGCTTATTGGCTGCAGGCAACTGTGCCAGTCGGCTGCTGCAGCAGCACTGGCCAGCTTTTCCAACTGTTGGCTACGTTCTGCGGCAGGCAAGTAGCAACAGCCCTCCCACCAGCAGTGTACCCCAGGCAGTGCCGTTTCACTGATGGGATAATGTGCGTACGGCCTGAATGTTGGCACCTGTACAGCTGGCTGCTTGCTTACATCGTAAAAAAAATTGACCCCGATCATGACCACCGAGCTTACGGTTAGCTTTTGGGTGCCGGTGCAGCCTCCCCAAGGCGCCGGCGTGGTCCTACTTTTCTGGGTACCACTTTTCTTGCCTGCATTTGTGTTTGGGCTAGTGCGGAGCGCCAATCAAAATTTGACGGCACATAGTTGATAAACGCAAACGCAAAAAGTAATGGCGTAGCCATGGTACGCATAGCACTATGGAAGGTGGCTGATAAAGCCGTGATGATGAATACCAGCATGATGAGTCGACGGTAGTTGTTGGGTTCCGAGCCTGTCATTGCAAAGGGGTAGATATAAATCATGATGACGAGGACAAGACCCGGAATGCCATGCTCGGCCAGCAGTCGCGTCATTTCGAGGTGGGCAGCAGTACCAGCGGGCCCTCCGTACTCGGCTCTAATCATGGGCGATTGGCCCACTCCCACCCCTACTGCCGGATTTCCGATAAACATATTAATATCGGACATGAGGATCGTGTACCGGCCCGAAGTAACCTGATCGATATCTACCGACTGATCGAAGCCTGTTTGCAAACTTCGTTGTGTTTTGCCCTGATAGCGGTACAGCAGGAAATTATCAGTGTATTCATTGATCAAATAAAAAGATCCGGCCAGTATCAGCAAGGCGATCAGCAAGGGGCCGGTACGCAGCTGCCGAAACCTGATTTCATTGTCTTGCCAGACAGCCTTTGCTTTTGGAAAAATAATAATGGCGAGTACCACCAACAATACCGTGCCCATGCCGCCACGTGAAAAAGTCAGTAGGCCGCGAACCAGCAAGAAACTTAGTACAACCAAGTCCATCCACTTAAAGCGAAACAGCCGCTGGCTTGTAATGAACATGAGCAACATGAGGCAAATACCGGTACCAAACAGTGTTGCCACCTGGTTGGTGATCTTGCCTCCCGAAGACTCGAAGTTGGCTGTTAAACCATATTCAATCTTTTCGAACTCGGCAGCTTTGAACATGGCAAAACAAGCCAGTGCAAAAATGGAATAGATGATGATGCGAACCAGCCCGCGAAAGTCAACAAATGTCATAATCTGGCGAGAACAGAAAATAACACCCAGAAAAAGCGCCAGCGGACCAAAGTAATTGAATACGATTTGCGCCCGGGTATACTCCGGCGCAATGGCCAGCGCCGGTAGTGACAGCACCAACATGCCCACACCGTAAAGCGACAAACGCTTGATGGGCCCACCCAGCGCCAACCCAAAGCCAAACATGGCTACCCCCAGGTATTTGCCCATCTGGTCGGGTATGAACGGCGTAGCTTTGATACCCCGGGCCAATACTTCAACACCCATGGCGTAGCCCAAAAAATAGATCAGGGCCATTTGGCCTTCTGTTCGCCTGGTAAAAACTTCGACAATAAGACTAATCAGCAATATGTAAAACCAGCCGATGAGCACCCACTTGCTACTAACGGATGCAAAGCCGATACCAGCATGAAAAATCAGCCAGAATAAAGACAGCTTTTCTCTTCTCAGTAGTTCAAACATAGTGCGGCCTTAAATTGGACTTGGTTGGGGACGAAAATAGCAGTTAATGCCGGTTGGGGGGCGCTTGTTTGCCCAACATGGCGACTATTTCAGTTTCAAATTTTTCCAGGGTGAACTGTCGCGACCATTCCATGCCTTCCTGGCTGGCGGCGGCGTAGGCGGCTGGGTGCTGCAGCCAATTTTCAATAGCAGCCACAATCTCTGCTACATTGTCGGTCACCAGCGTGCCACGGCTGCCCTGACCTACCATTTGCGGCACACAGCTCACGGCCGATGTAATGGGTACACAACCCCAAAACATGCTTTCGGCCACCACTTTGGGCCATCCTTCAGACCGCGAAATGAACAGCAAAAAATGGCTTTGCTGAAAATGCGCCTTCACAATCGGCGCCGGCTGGTTGCCGTGCAGGTGCACTACCCGCGTCAGGCCATGGGCTTGCACATAGTCGTTCACTTCCTGCCACTGCTCGCCTGCGCCAAACATGTGCAGCACCACCGGGTGGCCGGCCTGCTGCAATGCCTGCACCACCTGCACCGATAGCAGGGGCTGCTTGCCGGGGCTGAAAGTGCCGGCAAACATGAGTTGGATGCTGCCCTGTAGCGACCGGGGTGGCGTTGGTACTTTATCAGCCTCGCTGTAAGTGGCGGTAAAAAATGCCTTGATATTGCGGGTAGCCCCGGGCCATTCGCCATACACCAGGGCCTGCATGCGGTGCGTCAGCCAGGTGTTCGATAAAATGCGCTGCTGCCATCGGTAGGTAGCCGGCTGCCGGCTTTTCCAGTCCCAGTTGCCTGCATATTTGGCTGTTTTAGGCTTCCAGGGGAAAAAAATCTGCCACACGCATCCCAGCAGGCCCATATTGCCCGGGCACCTCAGGTGAATATGACTGGCCAGCAGCATAGCCCAAATGATGTTGATACTGCAAACAAGCATGGCCGGCAGCGCCTTCAGCACATTGCGCCAACCCAACAGGTTGAAGTCTGGAATCGCCACATGCTTAAACCTCGCCGGCGGCTCCAGCGCCATTAGCAGGTCCTGCTCATTGTAGGCCTCGGCCGGGCAAACAAAAATGACCGAAGACACCTGCCTGCACCAGATATTCATCTCCCGGATATAGGGCGCATATCCGTAGATTTTTCCGCCATGGTAACTGAGCGGCGCATGGGTGACAACTACAAAACTCATGACGACAGGATGGCGGCAAAAGTATTGGCTGCGATGCTTGCCCCACAGGTGCGTGTATAAAATGAGCATAGTAAGCCATGCCCACTGCTATATTTGATTGCCCCAGTAGCGTACCGTATGAATATTGTCATTTGCCACAACTACAGCAGTTTTTCGTATGCCGATAGTTCGAAGCAACTGGCTCGCCAATTGGCCGCCGAAGGCCATCGGGTATGGTTTATTTCGCACCACCAGCCCGACGAAGAATCCGATACAGCTGGCCTGACAGTACTGCGATGGCCGCAGCGCCGCCCGACAGGGTGGGCTTCATTTTGGTGGCTGTATCGCTTGCTGAAAACCGAGCAAATTGACTGTTTACTGGCCCATGCAGCTGCTGTAGGTATAGCAGCGCTGGCCGGTGGGTGGGCAGCCACGCCCCGCAGGCTTGCCTACTACCACAGTGCCTACCAGGCGGCGGTTATGGACAATGCCTACCACCCCTGGCGGGCCGCCTGGCACCGCTGGCGCAAGCGGCTGCTTTACCGCAGCTATCACCAGCTTATTTGCGTCAGCCAGTTTGCAGCCAACGACCTGACGCGGGTATTTGGCTACCCCACTGACCGCACGGTAGTGGTGCCCAATGCGCTGGCCGACCGTGGCAGCAGCACGCCAGCACCTTC
>JALOMC010000026.1 GCA_025455665.1 Chitinophagaceae bacterium
TCCATTTTCGAAAAAATAGCCAGCAAGGCCAAACACCAGGGGGTGCAGGCCTGGGTCATTGGCGGCTTTGTGCGAGATAAGCTGCTGGGCCGCCCTACCAAAGACGCCGACATTGTATGCACCGGCGATGGCATTGCACTGGCCCACGCCGTGGCCGATCTGTTCAAGCCGCGGCCCCACGTCAGCTTTTTCAAAAATTTTGGCACCGCCCATATCCGCGTAGCCGATTTTGACATTGAATTTGTAGGTGCCCGCAAGGAGAGCTACCAGGCCGACAGCCGCAAGCCAGCTGTGCAACCCGGCACCCTCAAGGATGATCAGTTGCGGCGAGACTTTACCATCAATGCCCTCGCCATCAGCCTGAACGCCAAAAACTACGGCGAACTCATCGATCCGTTTGGCGGCCTGCAGCACCTCGACGAACGAAAAATTGTGACCCCACTGGACCCGGTACAAACCTTCAGCGACGATCCACTGCGCATGCTGCGGGCCATCCGCTTTGCCACCCAACTGCGCTTCGAAATAGACCCCGCTACCCTGGCAGCCATCGAAACCGATGCGCACAGGCTGTCCATTATTTCAAAAGAGCGGATTGCCGACGAATTGAATAAGATCATCCTGGCTTCCAAACCCTCTATCGGCTTCGATTTGCTGTACCGCACCGGGCTGCTGCAGCAGTTTTTTCCGCAAATGGTGGCGCTGGCCGGTGCCGAGTACATCGATGGGCATGGCCATAAAGACAATTTTTACCACACCCTGCAGGTGCTGGATAATATTTGCCCGCACACCAGCGATCTATGGCTGCGCTGGGCCGCCATTTTGCACGACATTGGCAAGCCGCCCACCAAGCGTTTTGAAGAGGGCCATGGCTGGACCTTTCATGGCCACGAGGTAGTGGGCGGCAAAATGGTGCCCAAAATATTTGCGCAGCTGAAACTGCCCCTGCACGAAAAAATGCGCTATGTACGCAAACTGGTAGAACTGCACTTACGGCCCATTTCGCTTACCAAAGAGAACATCACCGACTCAGCCATCCGGCGCCTGCTGTTTGATGCCGGCGACGACTTTGAAGACCTGATGACGCTGTGCGAAGCAGACATTACCAGCAAAAACAAACATAAGGTAAAGCGCTACCTCAGCAATTTTGAACTGGTACGCAAGCGCTGTGCCGAGGTAGAAGAAAAAGACCGCATCCGCAACTGGCAGCCGCCGGTAGATGGCAACCTGATTATGCAAACCTTTGGGCTGCAGCCCTGCCATGAGGTAGGCATCATCAAAACGGCCATAAAAGATGCCATTCTGGACGGCGTGATTGAAAACAACTACGACGCTGCCTATGCGCTGATGCTGGCCGAGGGTCAAAAGTTAAACCTCCGCCCTGTTCAATAAAATCCATTTTCTTTGTCCGGCAACTAAAACGTGCCACGTCCGGCGTGGCCACTTCCCTAGCCATGGCAGTACTCAAATTCAGAGTGTACCTCGAAGAAGACGAAAGCATTTACCGCGATATTGTCATCAAGCATACGCAGCACTTTATCGATCTGCACCGCACCATTCTTACAGCCTACGAGTTCGACAACAAGCACCAGGCTACTTTTTACCGCAGCAACGACAGCTGGCAACGCGGCCGCGAAATAACGCTGGCTGTATATGACAAGGCTTACAAAGCGCCTCCGCTGATGATGGAGGATACCAGCATCGCATCGGAAATACGCGACACCAACCAGCGCTTCGTGTACGAATATGATTTTGTGAAGGGCTGGGTATTTCTGATCGAACTCATTAATGTATCGAAAGAAGAGAGCAGCAAAATAGCCTACCCGGCCGTGAGCCGCAAAGAAGGCGTAGGCCCCATGCAGTATGGCACCCGTGGTCTGCTGGGCCCCAAGTTTGCCGAAATGGAAGAGAAGTACGACCTGCAGGGCAATGAAGATGGCTTTGGTGAAGAAGGCGAAGAGGGTACCGGCAGCTCAGACGAGTTTGGTTTTGGCGAAGCCACCGGCACCGATACGGCCGGCGATGACTACTAAGCCGCTTGCTGGTTTTTCTGAAAGTATACCATGGCATCCAAACCATTGCTACTGGTAGTGGCAGGCCCCACAGCCGTGGGCAAAACATCGCTGGCCATCAGGCTGGCGCAGCACCTCGGCACGTCCATCCTTTCTTTTGATAGCAGGCAGTGCTACCGAGAGTTGGGCGTAGCCGTGGCCAAGCCAAGTATGGCCGAGCTGGCATCGGTACCCCATTATTTCATTAACAGCCATAGCATACAGCAGCCAGTGGAGGCGGCCGGCTTCGTAAACTACGCCCTGCCCATACTGCAACAGCTGTTTAGCCAGCACCCGGTGGTGGTAGCTGTTGGCGGCACCGGCCTTTACCTGCAGGCACTGCTGCACGGGCTGGATGAAATGCCTGCCATACCGCCCGACCTGCGCCATTCCCTTCGCCGGCAGTACGAGGCCGAGGGACTTAGCTGGCTGTACCAGCAGCTGCAGCAAGAAGACCCCCTGTATGCTGCCGATGGCGAAATGCAAAACCCGCACCGCATGCTACGTGCACTGGAGGTGAAGCGGGCTACCGGCCAAAGCATTCGGCTGTTTCAGCAGGGCCGGGCAGCCGAGCGCCCATTCAGGTGGCTATGTGTTGGCATAGAGCTGCCAAGGCCGGTGCTGCAGCAACGCATAGCCCAGCGCATAGTGCAGATGCAGGCAGCCGGCATGCAACAGGAAGCCCATGACCTCTATCCGCTTCGGCATTTGCAAGCCTTGCAAACGGTGGGCTACCAGGAATGGTTCGACCATTTTGATGGCAAGATCGGTGCCAGTGAAGCCCTTGAACAAATAACGGCGCATACCCGCCAGTACGCCAAGCGCCAAATGACCTGGTTCAAAAAACAACAGGACCTGCACTGGACAGGCCCTGAGGATGATGCAAAAATTTTGAAATTGACAGAGGAGAGGCTTACATCAATTTAAAGCCAAGCGTCAGTACCACATTGCCCCGGCTATTACGGCCATCAGCTATTGGGTTGGCTTTGTCCTGCAGCCAGTAGGGTACCTCATTTTGGCGAATGATGGCATGCACGTAAGTAAGATCGATAAACATACCACGATTACGATAGCCAAGGCCGCCGCTTAAAAGGGTCCGGTTGCCCCGCAGATCCCGAAAGTCGCGGCTGAACGGGCTGCCCAGGTGCGCAAATCCCAGACGCGTCATCAGCGTTTTAAACTTGAGCTCGCCACCCACCCGAAAGTTGAAAGCGCCGCGATAGCGGCTTTTGATAGTTTCATTGAGCTGGTTATAATAAGCCACATCATCTACCAGCGTAGGATCATCGGCCCGGTAGCGGGTGCTACGATAGTTGACATACTCAATGTCGGCCGATACAAAGCCTTTCTGCCGCTTTATGTCTTTCACCTCATTTATTACAAACGCTACACTGCCCAGCATGCGCCATGGCGTAATGATGTTGTACCTGAAGTTGCCGGCGTTGCTGTTATTGCCTTTTAGTTCATCGCTGGTCTTTATCTGAGGCTGCGGAAAAATGGTAAATCCCTCCGTATTAGCTTCGATAGACGACGATATCTGGTCGTTGAGATTGGCAAAAGTGGGTGTGTGCAAGGCCAAACCCAGGCGAAGGCGATTGGTGGGACGAGCTATCAGACCCAGTTTACCATTGAAGCCCACCCCGCTGGTGCGATAGCGTTCACGGTATTCAAAATAAGCAAAGTCATTATTGGGGTTGCCGCTGGCATCTTCCTCGCGGTAGGTTTGATCGCGGCGGAAGGAATAGAAAGGAATATTGAAAGAGAAGCCGAAGTGAAATTTGTCGTTGTTATTAGTGCCATAACCCAGCGAAACTTCGTGGGCCCCTCCGCTGGTATTAATGCGATTGATTTGGTTGACACCCTCGGGGCCACCCGGGCCCGAAGGCAGCGGTACCACACTTTGGTAGCCTATTACCTGCCCCTGCGCGTTGGCAATGGTATCAACCAAAAAGGTCCAGAATGCGAGTGAAGAGCCGAAGATGAAATTGTTTTCAGCCTGTGGCACTGTCGCCCTGTTTCGGACCAGCTCTTCTACATACTGCTCGCTCCAGCTGCTGGTATTATTAAAACCACTGTATTGAACGGTATTGTTATAGTTGGCAATTTGATTGATGGAGATGGCAAAAGCCGAACTATGATTGCGCCGGTAGCTGCTTTGGCTGCCCAGTACAAAGCCGATGGGTCCATAACCTATACCATTGTCGCGGGCATTGGTATTGCTACCCCGGTAGTCAAACCTATTGCGGAGGAAACCGAAGTTGGGGGATAAAACAAACTCTTTGTTTTTGTACAAGCCGAGACCGGCGGGGTTTACGTAGCTGGAAGTGATATCGCCACCGAGTGCGCCAATAGCACCACCAATGGCCTGGCTACGAGCGGTGCCGCCCGCCAGCGGAAAGCCGTACCGCAAAACATCTTCGGGCAGCTGTGCAGCGGCGGAGCCAGCCACTAATATTGCAGCAGGCAGTAAGTATCGGAATGAAGCCATACAAATAAGATATAAGCTTGGATGGACCGCAGCTCACCACCATGGCGGTCGATTGGAAAACAACAAATCAGGAAACCAGGCCTTAATTGCCCCCACGGCCACCGCGGCCGCCACCGCCGCCCGACGAAGACGAGCCCGATGAGGACGAACCGGAGGAGGAAGAACCTGACGTACGGCTACTACCACCAGATGAGCCGCCAAAGCTACTGCCGCTGCTGCTGCCACCATCGAAGTAGCGGGCAGGCCGCGACCAGGAGCTGTTGTTGTTGGAATTGCCACCGCTATTGCTACCGCCGCTAAAGATGGTGCGGAACAGGTTTCCATTACCATAGCCGGGCTGCTGATAGCCGGGAGGCTTATTACCCATGGTGCGGCTGCCGGCATTGCCACGGTCAAACAAGCTATTGTTGAAACCGCCGCGGTTAAAGCCGGGCCGTGGGCTATAAGTAGCCACTGGTCGGGTCGGGAATTTGTCTACAAAAAACACCGGACGGTTCCAGCACCATGGATTGTTCCAGCTATTCATCATGTTGTTGAAAGCAAACGGATGATTCCATGCCCCACCAAAACCCCGGTTGTTCCAGCCCCAGGGGCTGTTCCAGGTATTCCAACTATTCCAGGTATTCCAATTGTTCCAACCAAAGCCCGGGTTGAAATTCCAATTGTTCCAGTTATTCCAGGTATTAAAGCCTACGCCCCATCCCAGTGTCATATTAAAGCCTCCGTTCCAGTAGGCAAGGTCATCTATCTGGCCCCAGCGGTCACGGTCACGCACTTTCATGCGCAGGTAGCGATCATCGCTGTCATCGAAATAGCTGACGTATTCCTCGTCGCGGCTTTGGTACCGGTCTTCAACGGCCGGGCGGCTGGCGCCGTAGGAGTAGTACACATCATCCGGCGTTTCGGCAGTGCGAAAAGCCGAAGAACAACCGGTGAGTACCAGTGCACCGGCGGCCATACTGAAGAGGATAGTTTTCATACCAATAAGTTTTGAATGTTCGGCAGAAGCAAAGTTCGCAGAAATACAACGTTCCTGTGCTTGCTAAGTTACCCCGATCTGCTGCACTAAAATGTGAATGTTTTGTGGTAAGACAGCGGTTATTGCCCGGAGCGCTGTTAAGACATACCTAATTCCATTTGCTTAATTTCGCCGCCCCCGACAGTCATCACCGGGCCGAAAGGCCGGCGGGCTGGCAAACCAGTTTTTTCTACTTATCAGCAAACACAAAATGAGCAAAGTAATTACGCCGCAAGAGCAAGACTATTCGCAATGGTACAATGACCTGATCATTCGTTCGGGCCTGGCTGACTACAGCGCAGTACGCGGCTGCATGGTTATTAAGCCTTATGGCTATGCCTTGTGGGAGAATATGCGGGACGCCCTTGATAAAATGTTTAAAGACACGGGACACGTGAATGCCTATTTCCCGCTGTTTGTGCCCAAAAGCTTGTTTGAGGCCGAAGAAAAAAACGCGGAAGGATTTGCCAAGGAGTGTGCCGTGGTAACCCACTACCGCCTGAAAGCCGACCCTGAAAAACCGGGCAAACTGATGGTAGACCCTGAAGCCCGCCTGGAAGAAGAACTGGTTGTACGCCCTACCAGCGAAGCCATCATTTGGAATACTTATAAAAACTGGATTCAGAGCTACCGCGACCTGCCCATTTTGGTAAACCAGTGGGCCAACGTAGTACGCTGGGAAATGCGTACCCGCTTGTTTTTGCGTACAGCAGAGTTTTTGTGGCAGGAAGGCCACACCGCCCATGCCACCGAAGCCGAGGCACGGGCCGAAGCCAGCCAAATGCTGGAAGTGTATGCCCGGTTTGCCGAAAATTTTATGGCCATGCCGGTAGTGAAAGGGGTAAAAACCGAAAATGAACGCTTTGCTGGCGCTGTAGACACGCTTTGTATAGAAGCCCTGATGCAAGATGGCAAGGCGCTGCAGGCAGGCACCTCGCACTTCCTGGGTCAAAATTTTGCCAAGGCCTTCGATGTAAAGTTTAGCGACAAAGAGAACAAGCTGGACTACGTATGGGCCACCAGTTGGGGCGTAAGTACCCGCCTGATAGGAGCGCTGGTCATGAGCCACAGCGATAACAGCGGGCTGGTGCTGCCGCCAAAGCTGGCACCGCTGCAGGTGGTAATTGTGCCCATTTTTAAGGGCGACGAGCAACTGGCCGCCATATCTGACAAGGTGAAGCCCATCATACAACAATTGAAAGACCTCGGCATTTCGGTGAAGTTTGACGACAATGACAACGAGCGGCCCGGTTGGAAATTTGCTGAGTATGAACTAAAGGGCGTGCCGGTGCGCATGGCCATCGGGGCCCGCGATATGGCCAACAATGTGTGTGAAATAGCCCGCCGCGATACCAAAGAAAAGATGACCGTGAGCCTGGATGGCATTTCATTTTACATAAAAACCCTGCTGGACGAAATACAGCTGCACTTGTACGAAAAAGCCCGCCAATACCGCGAAGCCCACACCACCGAGGTAAACAACTGGGATGAATTTGTAAAGACACTGGACGAAAAAGCAGGCTTTGTATCGGCCCACTGGGATGGCAGCGGCGAAACGGAAGAAAAAATCAAGGAGCTGACAAAGGCTACCATCCGCTGTATTCCTTTTGGTCAGCCTGCCGAGCAGGGGGCCTGCATTTTGACCGGCAAGCCCAGCCAGCAGCGGGTGCTGTTTGCACGGGCCTACTAAGGCAAGCAAGCGCCATTGGCACCAAAAAAGCTGCCCCGTGGTGGTACATCGGCCAGCCGGGACTTGGCGCTGGCTATTGGTCTTTGGTAGCCAAAAAATTGTAGTCGCCCAGCAGCCGCTCCAAAAAATCTACCACTTCGGTACCGTCGCTTACTATGCCCAGCACTGTTCTTACTTTATCAGCTACCCGGTGGGCCGTATCGTACCGGTTGTTTTTTCGGGTGTATGCTATCACCGAGCGGATCGCGTTGATATCCCGGTCGCTTAGTCGCATTACCTGCGGGTAGCGCACCTGGTAGCTGCTATCTTGTATATCCCGAAAAAGCGTGTCATCGATGCTGTATTTGTACCGCAAATCGACCACGGTGCTGCCGGCAGCCAAATCGCCAAGGCGCTGGCTACGGTTGCTGACAGCAATAGCCACCACCACAAACAGGCCCAGAAACAGGGTAGCAAAAACCTGTAGCAGCAGGTAAAACTCATTTTCGGCCAAAAAACCAAAAAACAACGGCCACTCCCACACCCTGAAAATCCAACGCATCAGGTATTGGCCCAGCCGCGGCTCTCCCCCTTCGATACTGATGACCCGAATACCCATGGCCCGCTTGCCGAGGCTTTGGCCCTGATAGGCAATTTCCATAAGCGGGTGATAAAAAAGCATAGGCAGCGAGACTACCAAAAAATCTACCCCCAGACTCAGGCGCACACTGTCGAACACCACATCGTGCAGAAAGAAACGCATAAACCATGCGTACAGCAGTAGTAGCACCAAATCAAGCACCCAGGCCAGCAGGCGCCTCAAAAATGGGGCAACCTCAAACTCGAGATAGATGTTAAAGGGCGTAGAAACCGATACCTGCGACATAAAAGCAAATTAACCCGATTCTGAATGCAGCGATTGCCTTAATTTGACATCGGAACGAAAATAGTAAATGTGAGAGAGGCGCTTTTTATAAAAAGAAACCGCGATAAGTGGACCCGCTACCAGCAGGAGCAAACCGATGACCCCGATGAGCAGGCCGAACGATTTATCACTTTGCTGGACGATCTGGCGTACAGTCGTACTTTCTACCCTCAAAGCAAAGTCACCCGATGGATTAATAGTATTGCGGTTAACATCTACCAGAGTATTTATCAAAACAAAAAGGAAAAATACGGACGCATCTGGCATTTTTGGAAAACCGAGTTACCATTAATTATTCGTCGTCATCATCGCATTTTCCTGTTCACCTTCATTTTTTTCACTGCTTGCTTTATTCTGGCAGTCGTTTCCAGTAGCCACGATGATTTTTTTGTAAAAGCCATTTTGGGAGAAGATTATGTGGCCATGACGGAGGACAATATCAGTAGTGGCGATCCCTTTGGTGTGTACAAAGACAATGATCGGTTCACCATGTTTGTACGCATAGCTGCCAACAATATACGGGTAGCTCTGACCACGTTCATTTATGGCATTTTCTTTGGTATCGGCACCCTGTACATTTTGTTTTACAATGGTATTATGGTAGGCTCATTTGAATACATGTTTTTTGCCAAAGGCCTTGGCTGGCAAAGCATCATGGTGATCTGGATACATGGCACTATTGAAATACTCTCCATTATTGTAGCTGGCGCTGCGGGTCTTATTGTAGGGTCCAGCATTCTGTTTCCGGGCACTTATAGCCGGTTTCAGTCTTTTAAGCGAGGCATCCGCGATGCGCTGAAAATAGCGTTGGCACTGATACCACTTTTTATAGTAGCAGCTACCCTCGAAAGCTATGTGACCTATCAAATGGGCAACACTTTCAGCAAAAATGCAGGCAGTGGTATGCCTATATGGCTGGGCGCCTTGATACTGGCAGGCTCATTGTACTTTATGTGCTGGTACTTTATTTGGTACCCAATAAAAGTAAGCCGGCGCCAGCAGGCTTCGACAACAGCCGATGCCCATAGAGAACCTGAAACACTGCTATGGAAATGAGTGGGAGCATGGGTTGGAAAAAAGTATTGATAGTAGCCATGTGCTGGCTGCTGGCTTGGCAGGCGCAAGCACAGGAGCTTGACTCTATTTTGGCACCGCCGGTAGAAGTACAGACAGAGCAAGCAACAGTGGAAGCAATGGAGGAAGAAGAGGATGATGTAAGCACCAGCTACTCACTCATACCACCGATAGTACCCCCTGTGCCAGATACACTGGTGAACCACCTGCTGAAAGATGAAAAGCTGGCATACCTGCAAAAGTCAGACAGCCTGATGCGTGCACTGAACCAGCAGATGCAAAAAATGCCGGAAGATGTAAAAGCTGATGACATCGACATCTCTTTTACCTGGGTGCGCCCGCTGCTGTGGACACTGGCAATACTGGCAGTGCTTTACTTGCTGTACATGGTAACGCTGGGCCGCGGCAGGCTCTTTGCACCAGCCAACACCACTGCCGCTGCCGATACAAACCTGCAGCAACCCGATGAGCCAGAAGAAACAGACCCCGACAAAAAAGCATTGGCTGCTATTGCCAGGGGCGAATACCGGCCAGCCGTTCGCTTCTTATTCATTGATGCACTGAACCGGCTCGATGAAAAAGGTATCATTAACAAAGCACCACGTAAAACCAACCTGGACTACCTGCAAGAAACCAGCAATGAGCAGTGCCGCCAGCAACTGGCAGAGTTGATGCTACGGTTTGAGTACGTATGGTATGGCCAGTTTACACCTGATCAACAGCAGTTCGACAGCATTCATCAAATGTTCAAACGCTTTTACTCGCAATGGTGCTAATACGTATACGCATAATACTACTGGGGACATTGCTTCTGGTACTGAATGCTTGCAATAAAAGCAATAATACTGCCGAAGAGCTGGTGCTGCGTAAAACCTATTCGCCCTCCGACAAGAACCCCTTTGGTGGCTATCTGGCCCATGCATTGATAGACAGCACCTGGCAAAATACCGGTACCAGTAAAAACCGGCTTGCCTTTAATAAATGGTACGATAAACGGGCCGAAGAAGACGGACTCGGCTCCAACGAAGTGTATGTAATAATGGCCGAAGCTGTGGAAGCCTACGACGCCGAAGCAAGCGCTTTGCGCCGATACATGGAACGTGGCAACACCGTGCTGATTATTACAGATCGCATAAGCGAGATACTAAGTGAAACCCTGAATCTGCAGCTGAAAGATAATCTGCCCTCGCTCCCGTTTTTGCAGCGGCTTGGCATGTCCAATACAGGCATGCAACTAACTGACAGCCTGCTGCCCGCTGAACTACGCCGCTCCTATCAGTACTTTTTCAGGCCCATGGCCAACAGTATAAAGCTGACGAGGCCAGCCGATAGCAGTGTAGTGGTGGGGCTTGGCATCAACGAAAGTGAAACAGTATGGCGCCTTCAAATAGGGGCCGGCCAGCTGGTAGTAGCGGCCAATGCAGCAGTAGCGAGTAACTATTTTTTGGCGCAGGCCAAAAATTACCAGCTGCTACAGGCGCTTATGAGCTATTTTCCGCCCGATCCTGCTCAGGTTACCGTTGACGCATTTTATTACAAATATCCTTACCGGCAGCCCGAAGATTACTCGGTGTTTCAGGCCCTGCTGGCCATTCCGCCGTTGCGCTGGGCTTTTTGGCTGCTGATAGCATTGGGCATCATTTGGGTACTATCCAACCTGCGGCGTCAGCAAAAAATGATACCCATACTGGCGCCCAATGTAAACAGTACTGTTTCCTTTATCGAAACCATCGCTCAGCTCTATTTCAATAAACAGGATCATGGCAATATAGCCCGCAAGATCACCGCCCATTTTACCGACCAACTGCGGCGCAACTACTATATGCAACCACTGACGGATGCCCGGGAGTGGCCCGTGATGCTAAGCCGCAAAACCGGGATGGAACTGGCAGATGCGCAGCGGGCTGCCGAGCTGATGCAAAAAGCTCACGCCGGTGAAACCTTTAGTGCAACCGAACTGCTGGAACTGCACAGCCTGGTAGCCAAAGTAAGCCCCGACAAACAGCACCAGGCCCGCCTTTAGTATGCCAAAATGGCTACTTTTCGGCCTTGCACTATTCTTGATATCTTGCTGAAGGACCAGACCTGACGTTGGCCCCCGTTGCTGGCTATTGGCAGCGTCCTTTTTCAGCCTGAAATCAACCTCATGAAGATACTTTGGCACTATTTGCGCCCTTATCAGCGCACCGTGTACCTATCGCTGCTGCTCGCCGCCATCAACCAATCATTCAGCATGCTCGACCCCCTCTTTTTCGGTCGCATGTACGATGATTACATCAACAAAGCCAGCCAATTCAGAACGGCAGGCAAAATGGACGAATTCTACAGTGGCGTGCTCCTGTACCTCGGCATTTTGGTAGGCGTGGCCATGGTCAGCCGCATTGCCAAGGCCTTTCAGGACTATTTCAGTAGTGTAGTCATTCAAAAGTTTGGCGCCAGCCTCTTTACCGAAGGGCTTCGCCAGAGTATGCGGTTGCCTTATCAAGAATTTGAAGACCAGCGCAGTGGCGAAACTTTATCTGTATTGACCAAAGTGCGGGCCGATACTGAAAAATTTATCAGCCTTTTCATCAATATTGTTTTCGGCATCCTTGTGGGTATTGTCGTGGTGTCCATCTTCGCCTTTTCCAAGCACTGGAGTATTGTGCCGGTGTATTTTGCCGGCATTTTATTCCTGAGTGTACTTACCGGTTTTTTGAGCAAACGCATCAAGGCAATACAGAAAAACATTGTACGCGAAACCACCTCGCTGGCGGGTACCACTACCGAAAGTCTTCGCAATATTGAGCTGGTAAAAAGCCTGGGGCTGACCGATCAGGAAATAGCGAGGCTGAATAAGAACACCTACAAGATATTGGGGCTGGAACTACGGAAAGTAAAGAGCATCCGCATGCTCAGTTTTGTACAGGGCACGTTTGTCAATCTGCTACGCCAGGTCATCATGTTCACACTCATCTATTTGGTGTTTCAAGATAAACTGACGGCCGGCGAAGTACTGACTCTTACGTTCTATAGCTTTTTCATTTTTGGGCCGCTGCAAGAAATTGGAAATATCATCATCGCCTACCGTGAAGCCGAAGCATCGTTGCAAAATTTTCACAACCTGATGCAGAAAAAGCCAGAACCAAAACCCGAAGAGCCGATGCAAGTGGGCGCTGTTGAATCACTGGCATACAAGGCCGTCCGTTTTCAACACCAGACAGCGCAGGCACCAGCTATACAAAATATCAGCTTTGAAGTACGGCGTGGGGAAACTATTGCATTTGTAGGCCCCAGCGGAAGTGGCAAAACTACCCTGGTAAAACTATTGGTAGGCTTATACCGGCCACAGCAAGGCAGTATTTTGTACAATGGCATCGATGGAAGCCAAATCAACTTTGACGAGCTGCGGGCCCAAATAGGATTTGTTACGCAGGACACCCAGCTTTTTGCCGGCACTATTAAAGAAAACCTCCTGTTTGTGAATCCCGATGCGACAGACGAAGATGTGTTGCAAGCCTTGCAGCAATCGGCCAGTCATTCGCTACTGAAGCGGACCGATAATGGCATCAACACAGTGATAGGCGAAGGTGGCATCAAAATATCGGGTGGCGAAAAACAGCGCCTCAGTATTGCCCGGGCTTTGCTACGAAAGCCACATTTGCTCATCTTCGACGAAGCCACCTCTGCCCTCGATTCTATAACCGAAGAAGAAATCACCAACACCATTAAAAACGTAAGCAAAAGCGGCGAACAGATCACCGTACTGATAGCACACCGGCTAAGTACCATCATGCATGCCGATCGCATTTATGTGTTGGAGCAAGGCGAAATTGTAGAAACCGGCACGCATGACAGCCTGATAGAGGAAAAAGGCCTTTACTACGCCATGTGGCGCCAGCAGATAGGCGAACGCCGGAAGGCAGGTACTGCAAGCGCCGCCGTTTCATAATCTTTCCCCCGCTTACCTTTACTTTTTATCAAACAGCATGGCATTCATCGAATCGATACAGAAAGTTTTTCCCGCCTTTGATACCGAACTGCTGGAACAAATGGAAGCCGATGCCAGCTTTAGGCTGGTGCCTTCTGGTAGCGAACTGATGCGGCCCGGACAATTTATTCGCAGCACGATGCTGATACTGAGTGGCCTGGTAAAAGTGTACCGCGAAGATGGCGAGGGCAAGTACCGCGAAGATGGCGAGGGCAACGAGTTTTTCATGTATTACCTGAAGCCTGGCGATGGTTGTGCCCTCAGTATGACGTGCATGGTGGGCTCGCAAACGAGTACCATAGCAGCCAAAACTGTGCAGGACAGCGAAGTGATCATGATTCCGTTGGAGAAAATGGACGCCTGGATGAGCCGCTACAAATCGTGGTATCATTTTGTAGTACGTACCTACCGCGACCGATTTGAGGAAATGCTGCAAACGCTGGACAGCGTCGCCTTTCGCAACATGGATGAACGCCTCGAATTTTATTTGAAGCGCCACCGCGATACCACCCGGTCAAATATCATACCTATTACGCACCAGGAAATAGCGCAGGAGCTTAATTCAAGTCGCGAAGTCATTTCCCGGCTGCTAAAAAAAATGTCGGAACGCGGTAAAGTGAAACTGCACCGCTACCACGTTGAAATACTGGACTTGTAGACAGATTGCATAGCACAGTAAAGCCAACAGGCTTCGGAATTTTTTTCCGAAGCCTGTTGGCTTTGGCAAAAGCATGTTAAATGAAAGCAATAGCAGCACCGATGCAGTAGCTGTGATAATAGTCACGCCGGCAGGCAACTGCACACATCACTTTTGTAATCGCATTTCACCGAAAAAAAAGAACACATGAAAATAGAACAAATCTACACCGGCTGTCTGGCCCAGGGCGCTTACTACATTGAAAGCGATGGCGAAGCGGCGGTCATTGACCCACTAAGAGAAGTACAACCCTACCTTGACCGGGCGCAAAAAAGTGGTGCCAGTATCAAGTATGTTTTCGAGACGCATTTTCATGCCGACTTTGTAAGTGGACACCTTGATCTGAGCCGCAAAACGGGTGCCCCCATCGTTTTTGGCCCCATGGCCAACCCCAATTTTGATGCCATCATTGCAGCCGATGGACAAGACTTCAAACTGGGACAACTGACCATCAAGGTACTGCATACACCCGGCCATACCATGGAAAGCACCTGCTACTTGCTGCAAAACGAGTTGGGCCATGCCACCGCCCTGTTTAGTGGCGACACCCTGTTTATAGGCGATGTAGGCCGGCCCGACCTGGCACAAAAAGCAGCACACCTGACACAGGAGCAACTGGCCGAAACACTGTTTGACTCCTTGCGAAACAAGATAATGCCGCTTCATGATGATATTATGGTGTACCCTGCGCATGGTGCCGGCAGCGCCTGCGGCAAAAACATGAGCAAGGAAACCAGCGACAGCCTTGGCCATCAAAAAGCCAGCAACTACGCCCTGCGTGCCAATATGACCAAGGCCGAATTTGTAAAAGAAGTGACCACCGGCCTGATGCCACCACCTGCTTATTTTCCGCTGAATGTGATGATGAATAAGCAGGGCTACGACAGCATAGATGAAGTACTGAAACGGGGCCAACACGCCCTCAGCCCTGCAGCCTTTGAAGCAGCCGCCAACGAAACAGGCGCTTTGCTACTAGATACCCGGTCACCTCAGACTTTTGCGGCCGGCTTTATACCCAACTCTATCAACATCGGCATCGACGGCGGCTTTGCGCCATGGGTGGGTGCCTTGATACCTGATGTGAAACAGGAAATACTGCTGATAACCGATGAAGGTCGTGAAGAAGAAGTCATTACCCGGCTGGCACGGGTGGGGTACGACTTTACCATTGGTTACCTGGCGGGTGGCTTTGCTGCCTGGCAAGCAGCTGGTATGGAAACAGATCATATGCCATCGGTAAGTGCCGCGTACCTGGCCGACAAAATGGCCACCGAAGCGGTAAACATTTTGGATGTACGCAAAAAGAGCGAATACCTGAGCGAGCATGTAGAAGGCGCCGAAAACGCTCCACTTGACTACATCAACGAAAGCATGCTGCAAATTGATAAAAATAAAACCTACTACGTGCATTGTGCCGGCGGCTATCGCTCAATGATTTTTGCCAGCATCCTGAAAGCTCGTGGCTACGACAATCTGATTGACGTAGACGGTGGCTTCAACGCTATCAAAAACTCAGCCAGGTTCAAAGTAACCGACTACGTGTGCCCCAGCACGCTGCTGTAACCATTTTATCAAACCTTGGCAATACCCCATACCATCATGTTTCAATTGATAAAAAAGCTTTTTCAACGTAAGCAAACCAACTATGCCCTGCTGCTGCAGCAAGGAGCGGTGGTAGTGGATGTGCGTAGCCCTGATGAATATCGTAGCGGCCATATCAAAGGCAGCACCAATATTCCGCTGAATACATTGGGCCAACAGATTGCCTCGCTGAAGAAAAAAGGCAAACCAATCATCACCGTATGCCGGAGTGGCGCCCGCAGCGGCATGGCCAAATCGATGCTGCTACGAGAAGGCATTGACTGTTATAATGGAGGAGCCTGGACAAGCTTTCAACACAAAATAGCCAACAGCCATGTGGAATAGACTGACTACCAACTGGCATTTTGCCCGCTTACTGCGCCTGGTACTAGGCATACTGGTGGTGGTTCAATCAGTCCAGATGAACGAGAAATGGTTTGTGGTCATTGGTGCACTGCTGGCAGCACTTGCCATTTTCGACCTCGGCGGCTGCAACAGCAGCGCTTGCGCTACTCCTACCGCACGACAGCGCCATGTAGCCCGCACTACCAAACAAGAAACGACCTATGAAGAAGTGGATGAAAAATAATTGGCTCTATGTGGCAGGTGCCATAGCAGGCGCTCTGGCCGGCTTCTTTTACTGGCAGCAAATTGGCTGCAGTACGGGCACTTGTGCCATCACCAGCAAGCCACTGAATAGCACCCTCTACTTTGCATTGATGGGCGCATTGCTGTTCGGCATGTTCAAGCAGGAACCGAAAAAGGACAGCCTCACCTGAAAACATACAACCATGGCAAAAACTTTTAACGAGATCATCAACAGTGAAACGCCTGTCATTGTCGACTTTTTTGCAGAATGGTGTGGCCCCTGCAAAATGATGGCCCCCATTTTACAGCAAGTAAAGGCCGACATGAAAGATGCTGTTACCATCATTAAAGTAGACGTAGACAAGAATCCAGCAGCTGCGCAGGCTTACCAGATTCAAGGGGTGCCCACCCTCATGCTGTTTCAGAAGGGCGAGGTACGCTGGCGCCAAAGTGGTGTAGTACCAGCTAGTGCCATAAAAGCGGCGGTACAGCGGTACCAGGTGGCATCCTCTACATTTGATGTATGACAAAGTTTGTATTGATTGCGCTGCTGGCCATGTTGGCCACCGGATGTGCCAGCACCAATGAGGCTGGCAACAAGCTGCTGAACGAAAAACAGACAGCCCGACGCCTGCAGCAAAGCAAGTATGCACTGCTGGATGTGCGAACCCGGCAGGAATATGATTCGGCCCATATGCCCGATGCCATTCTAATTGACTACAAAGCAGACAGCTTCGTCACCAGCCTCTCACAACTCGACAAATCAAAAAAATGGATTGTATACTGTCGATCGGGCAAGCGAAGTGACGGAGCCGCCAGCAAAATGAAAGCCGCCGGTTTTAAAAAAGTATTTCAGCTGAGCGGCGGCATGTACCAGTGGCATGGTAAAAAGATTAAACCATAAAACGATTTTGACGGTATGCGGACTGCTGGCCAACATGCTGTGGGCAAAAACCACGTATGCACAGCATGAAGCTTACCTCAACCCTGTTTGGAAAACACGTGAAAAGGCAAGCTTCGACACCAACTCATTGTGGCATGCCTTTAAGGCAGGAACAGTAGCCGGCCACATCCGGCAGTTTAGTATGGCTACCCTTAACCGGGGTGAAGGTCCGGACTATTTTGCTGCAGCTATCGGCGCTGGTATTCGCTACCAAAGCGCCAGTTTTCATCGCTTTCAGGTCACCTTCAGTGGCTTTCTCATCCACAACATCCATTCGTCGGAATTGGAAAA
>JALOMC010000296.1 GCA_025455665.1 Chitinophagaceae bacterium
CATTACAACCTCGACCCCCATTGGCGGGCCGATGAAGATGGCTTGCGCATCCTGCTGTTAGAACCGTCGCATTTTCAACAACACCCGTTGGGCCAGCGCCCGTTGGAATTTGTGCTGCATTGGGCACGCCGCATACACGGGCTACGCGTATTTACCGGCGAGTTGGCCGATTTGGCAACGGCGCTGCAAACCTCTGCCGCTCAGCTGAACAAACAAGTGGTGTACCGCGAACACCCCGCCTTTTCGCACTGGCCGGGCCAGACCGATGCACGCCCATGGATGGTACCCGAGGTACAGGGTTATTTCCCCTCGTTTTTTGCCTATTGGAAAAAAGTGCAGCAGCGTCTGTAGCCCTTTTGCCGGTTCGGATAATGATACGCATATTGCGAGGGTAACCACCCCGAGCATACATGCGTATCACCCACATAGATATCTACCGCTTTTCTATTCCCATGGTGCCGTTTACCATTGCTACCGGCACCATGCACTTTGCGCAAAACATGCTGGTGCATGTACACACCCATGACGGGCTGAAAGGCGTGGGCGAATGTTCGGCTTTTCCCATGATAGCCGGCGAAACGCAGGATACCTGCCTGGTGCTGGCCAAAGATTTTGCCCAGCTTTGGAAGGGCAAAGATGCCAGCGATATTCCAGCAAGACTGGCTGAGCTGGATGCCTTTGTGGCCGGCAACCATACGGCCAAAAGCGCCTTTGATATGGCCTTGTACGATTTGGCTGCCAAAGCTGCCGGACAACCACTGTATCAATACCTGGGCGGCAGCTATTTCGAACCCGAAAGCGACCTCACTATTGGCATTGGCAGCGCCGAAGGCATGGCAGCACAAGCCATTGATTTTGTGACCAATAAACAAGCCAACATCCTGAAGGTAAAGCTGGGCAAGCAGCCAGTTGACGATATAGCCCGCATGCAGGCCATCAGGCAGGCGGTAGGGCCCGATACAGGCCTGCGGATAGATGCCAATCAGGGCTGGGATTTCGAGGGGGCCGTGTATGCCCTTACCGGCATGCAGGAACTGAATATTGAATTTTGCGAACAGCCGATGCCCAAACTGCTCGATGACAAGATGCCTTCTCTGCGCCGCATCAGCAGCATCCCCATCATGGCCGATGAAAGTGTGTTCAGCCACCACGATGCGCTGCGCCTCATCAAGCACAATGCTTGCGACTATATCAATATTAAACTAAGCAAGGCAGGCGGCATAGCCGAAGCGCTGCGTATACATGCGGTATGTGCCGAAGCGGGCATTGCCAATATGATGGGTGGCATGCTGGAAAGCCGCATCGCCCTGAGCGCCAAAGTGCACCTGGCGCTGGCCTGCCCCAATATCCGCTTTTACGACATGGATACCTGCCTGCTGGGCCACCTGCAAGACCCGGTAACAGACGGCGTGAAGTTTACCGGCATGCGCCTGGCGGTACCGCAGCTGCCCGGCATTGGGGCCGATGCAGACCCGGCCTTTTTATCCAACTGCGAAAGTTGGACTGTGTAGCAGCCTTCAAAGGCTACAGCAATGGCGCTTCTTTTTGCTGGTCCAGCTTGTCCATTTCCAAAATGGTAGTCATGCCATCTTCGCTTTCGTGAAACATGGGCACAAAGCGCCTGCCATGGTCTACTTCCTGATAGGTGTAGCTGGTGCGCTGCTGCACATTGGCACTGTACACATCATCAAAGGCCCGCACCAGCACATAGATCTCTACATCGGCTGCTGCGTAATCGTCGGCTTGCAATCCCCACAACGGGCTTTGTTCATTGATGGGGTGCACCACTGTAAAGTTCATGGGCAGGCTGTCGATCTGTGATCTTTCAAGCGGCAGATCAAAAAACTGGTACTGCCCACCTTGTGCTTCCGGCATTTTCATGGCCAGGCTCACTTTTACTTCTACATTGGTCAGTGTGTGCTTTTCCTTGAGGGCTACAAACCGAAACATAAGACCTGTGATGCCCTGATAAGGCGCCACCACTGCCCGGCGTGTAAACTGCAGGTTGGCCCGTGGCCGTACAAAGCGGCCGTACAACATGCCGGTAGCCCATGCAAAACTGAGAAAGCCGCTCATGGCCTCTACACCGGCTACAAACGATGCGAGGTCGCCCATGGGATTTACGCGGCCATAGCCTACGGTGGTAAAAGTGTGCAGGCTGAAGTAAAACAGCTCTTTGGCTTTGCCCCACGCATCGGTAGGCACATACCCCATAAAACTATCGAAGCCAATGGCCAGATAGATGAGCGTAAACAGCAGGTTCATGGCCAGAAAAAAACAAAACACAATGAGCAAAAACTGCCAGGTGGGCACATTGAGCATGGTATAATACATGCTGAACCAACGCCAGCGCCCCCCACCCTCGCGGCGAATATTGAACGTGCCATCGCGGTTTACAAACCGGCCGCCGTGTACGGTGGAGTTGTTGCCAAAGCCGGTGTCGTTGTTGGCACGGGCAAAAGGATTGAGCGATCGAAAACCTGCCATAGAAAAAATGCGTACCGCAAATTAATGGCTGC
Source organism: Chitinophagaceae bacterium (assembly GCA_025455665.1). GTDB lineage: Bacteria > Bacteroidota > Bacteroidia > Chitinophagales > Chitinophagaceae > Phnomibacter. The sequence goes on from JALOMC010000296.1 coordinate 2,520, forward strand.
AGGCAAACAAACAGGTTGGCAAAACCTGGCCCCGGGCTTTCGGCATGGCCACGTACCTTTAGCTGCCAATTTTTTATTTGAACCACTGTATGAAAGCTACCCGATTGCTTTGGCTGCTACTACTGGCAGCACCCGCCAGCCTGCATGCGCAAGAGCTGACACTCATTCCACAACCGGCCTATGCCAAGCAAGACAAGGGCACCTACAACCTGCCACAAGAGCTGGCCATACAGGTGCCGGCCCGTAGCGAAGGCATTACGCGGATTGCCAATTTGCTGGCCGCACAGCTAAAGCAAAGCACCGGCCGCCAAAGCAACATCAGCAGCAACATGAGCAAACCTGACATCAGCTTTGCGCTGCTGGAGCAGCCGCTGCCCAAATTGGGTGCCGAAGGCTACATGCTGCAAGTGAACGACAAAGGCATCAGCCTGAAAGCCAACCAGGAAGCGGGCCTTTTTTATGGATTGCAAACGCTGCTACAGCTGCTGCCACCGGTAGTAGAAAGCGGCAGTATGGTACCCACGAAGCAACTGGCCGTACCTTATGTGACCATTGTAGATCAGCCCAGAGTGGCCTGGCGGGGCATACTGCTGGATGTGGCCCGGCATTGGTTTACCAAAGCGCAGGTCAAGGAGTTTATCGACATCATGGCTCGCTACAAGTACAACCTGCTGCACCTGCACCTGAGCGATGACCAGGGCTGGCGCCTGGAAATAAAGAGCCTGCCCGAGCTGACCAAAGTGGGTGCCTGGCGGGCTGCCCGGCAGGGCCGCTGGGGCGAGTGGAGCAAGCCCACCCCCGACGAACCCAAAACCTATGGCGGCTTTTATACACAGGAAGATATCCGCGAATTGGTAGCGTATGCGCAATCTAAGTTCATCAGCATTTTACCCGAAATAGATGTGCCCGGCCACAGCATGGCCATGGTGGCTGCCTACCCCGAGCTGAGCTGCACGCCTGGCACTTACCAGGTAAATGCCGGCGACCGCTTTATGATTTGGGAAGGCAACGGCAAGTTTTATGGCACGATTGATAACACGCTGTGTCCGGCCAATGAAAAAGTGTTTGAGGTGCTGGACAAAGTGTTTACCGAAGTAGCCCAGCTTTTCCCATTTGAATACATACACATGGGTGGCGATGAGTGCTACAAAGGCTTTTGGGAGAAGAGCGA
>JALOMC010000297.1 GCA_025455665.1 Chitinophagaceae bacterium
ATTGGTCATATCGTTCTTCGTCGTGCAGCTGCATTCGTTGGTCAGGTAGCGTTTTTCCAAAGTTCGAGAAACTGTTGCTTGTAGCGGCTGGCAAGTTTAATGGCCGACTCCCGCTCAATGTGTTTGAGGGCCGCTATTTCATCGTACGATTTGCCGTCTATATGTCGCCAAATCAGCAGTTGGCGGCCATCGGGCGATAGCTGCTGCAGGCATTTGGCCGTGCGGGGCGAGAAAAAATCAACCTGCTCGGCACCGCTGCCAGCCGGGTGTTCGTGCTCAAGATCGCGGCCGAATTCTTTCTCTGCAGCCAGTGCCTTTTGCCGTTTGGCCAGGCCTTTCAAAAAATTGTTTTTAAACGACCGGAACAAATAGCCGAGGTAGGTGGGCTCCTCCAGGTTAATCTTGCCCAGAAAATGACCCGTTTGAACCAGAGGGGCTTCTGAGTTTCGTTGAGGTAGTTCCAAATATGCGCCCGGCCCGCCTCATCGGCGTTTTCCCATACTTTCATAATGTACGCTGTAAGGCTGTACAGTTCCGAGCCGTTTCTCATGCAGCAGAAAAAATATGCTGGTGACGCAAGTGGCTGAAAAGTACAGTATTTTAGGTTTTAGTGCACAGTTCCATTTGCGTGTGAAAAACTCTACTCTTGCCTATAACTTCTTTGGCCGTTCAGACATTTGGCCTTCGGATAGGGGTATTTTCCACTACGGGCGTCGGCACCAACGGCCTTGTGTTGTTGCTGCCGGCCCCGGTGCGGTGGCAGCCGCCAATACGTCACCAGCCCCCATGCTGCTTTTTACCACCGGGGGGCTATTGGCAGTGCCGCCGGGCTGGCGCTGCTGGCCAACGGGGTGTAGCTGGCGTCGAAGGGTTCTTCAGCCTGTGGCCGGGCACGACGGGCACGGCTGCTTTGGTAGCAGGTTTTTTTATAAAACAGCAAATGACGAGTAACGGATGATGGCGATACATGCAAGCAAGGCGGTTGCTGCCCGGTACCGCGCCGGTTGGGGGCGCTGGCGCCAATGGCTGCTTGGTTGCATGGCTGTGGTGGCCGGGCACTTAGCAGCAGGCCAGCTTGCTCGGCCCGATTCGGTAGTGGCCGCCGCCAACAAGCGTTACGAGCAATTGATTACGCAAATGATCCAGCTACACACGCTGGGCAACTACCAGGGTAGTTTGGCAAAAGCGAAAGAAATTGAAGCGCTGGTCCGATCGGTGTTTGGCGATTCTTCTTTATCGATGGCTAATGTGTGGCATGGGGTGTATTCACCCATATATGTGGCGCTGAAGGACTATGTGATGGTGTACAAGGTAAATGGTGCTGCCCGGCAGGTACTTTGGCGCTTGGGCGACACACTTCACTACCAATACTTGGGTGCGCTGAACGAGCTGCGGAAAGTTTGCCTGTTGCTCAACCCGCCGTTGGAACAGGAATCAAGAATGCTCGGAGCGGAGTTTGCCCGTTTGTCGGCGCTTAGCCCCTACCCGGCGCAGCGTGTGGTAGCATACTTGCAGTTGGCCCGCCAAATGATCGATAACGATGATGAACCGACTGCCCGCCGCTACCTGGTTTTAGCGGCGGGTATTATGGATACACTTACCAGCTTTGAAGTAGATCCGCGTTTGCGCAAAAATCAATACCGCGAATTGCTGGAGGCTGACTATGCGGCTTGTTTTGCTGCCTACTTTGTACGAACAGGCCATCTGAAGCCGGCCATGCAGTGGAGCGACCGGTGCTTGTATTGGAGCAGGCTGCTTACCGGTATCAACCGCACGAAGCTTTATGAGTACAGCCTTGCCCGTGCAGCACAGCATCTACAGGCATTTCAGTTCGATGACAGTAAGAAGTACATCGACACTGTACTGGACCGACCCGACCTGCGGCATTTGCGGGTGCTGGATCAAAAGGCGCATGCACTCATGGGCTTTATCAAGCTATCACAGCTGTCAAGCGACTCACTTTTGGCAAATCAGCTACAGCTACAGCCGCTTCTTGGAGGCTTTTCCGAGTATCCTGAAACAAACATCTTATTCGCACTGATTGATTTGATGACCAATAGGAGCCTGGTATCAACCGAGCAAGCGAAGCAGCGCTTGGCAGCTATCAAGAAGAGGATAGCCACCCAGCCTTATCCGATCAAGTTTATTGCGGCTGTGGCATCGATGGCCGAAGTTTTTATTAGCACCAGGGCTGGCAACAAGCAAGATGCACTTGAGGCAGCTTTGCAAGTGGCCGAGCAAAATTTGCAGCTGACAATGGCCATGCTACCAGTAATGAGTGAGGCCGAGCAGCGAAGAACGCTGGCGTTTTACAACATAGCGGTGAGTACACCATTCAGAATACTTGACGCCGGGCAGGCCAATGGTAACCAGCTCGAAAGGTTGTTGCATTTGCAGCTCATTCGTAAGTCAATGGTATTGCGCAATTGGCGGCAGGTGCAGCAAGCTGCAGGCCACAGCAGCGATACAGCGCAGCGCCAGCTGCGGCAGCAGTGGGCAGCGCTGCGCATGGCGGCAATGCGGACCGCCAGCATGGGCGGGCGGCCAGCCGAGGTAGATAGCTTGCGGGCCCTGGCCGACAGGGCAGAGGCTGCACTGGGCGAACAAATGGTGCCGCTGTGGCCAACGCCGTCGGCGTTGCAGCAAGCAATTGCTAAGCTGCCGCCACAGGAGGTTCAAATCGAGTTTGTGCGGGTAGAGGGAAAGCGTGCTGATTTCACCGATTCGTCGTTTTACCAGGCGCTGGTATTTGGCAGCCGGCAGCCGCCGGTGCTGGTGTCGCTGTGTAGCGAAGATGTTTTACAACGGGCGTTGGGTTTTCGGCCGCAGCAGCCGGCCAATTTGCCAGCGCTGGTACCCAGATGGTACCCGGCAAAGAAGGGCACACCCAGCCGCCTGTACCAGCTGCTTTGGCAACCCTTGCAGCCGTATTTGCAGCAGGCCCGGGCCGTGCAGCTAAGCAAGGCCGGCCTGCTGCACCAGGTAGCCTTTGGGGCGCTGTGGGATGGCAACCACTACCTGCAAAGCAGGTTGCCGCTAAGCGAAGCTTTCAGCCTGCTAGAAGCATGGCAGCTTCCTGTACACATGCCGCTGCCACCCACAGCGCACTTGTGGGGCAATGTAGATTATGGCGAGGCGACCAGCCATGCGCCTGCCTTACAGTATAGTGCCACCGCGCTGCTGCAGCCGGGCAGCTACCAAAGTGCCGAGCGGCGGCAGGCACTGGTCACGCTGGCTGCGGCCGATGTAGCCGGCTTGCAGCGCCGCCTGAAGGCGCAGCAGGTGCGGGTGTACGTACACAGCCGGCAGGCTGCTACTGAAGACAGATTTAAGCAGCTGGCCGATAGCATGGCCGGCGTGCTGCACATTAGTACGCATGGTTTTTACAGGCCGGCCAAAGCGCAACGCTTGTTGGCCAACCTTTCCTTTTTCGAAGATCCGCTGGCACATAGTGCGCTGGCCATGGCCGGGGCCAATGTGTATTGGCTGACCGGGCAGCCGCCGGCCAGGCAAGCCGATGATGGCTTGCTGACGGCCTACGAATTGGCTGCGTTGAACCTGCGCAACGTGCAGGTGGCCACGCTGAGCGCCTGCGAAACGGCTCTGGGCGAGCCTACCGGCGAAGAAGGGACCCTGGGGCTGGTACGCAGCCTAAAAATGGCCGGTGTACAAAAAGTGCTGGCCAGCCTGTGGCCGGTGCCTGCCAAGGCCACCAACGAGCTGATGTTGGCCTTTTACACCCTTTGGAAAAAGCTGGGCAGCCCTTCAGCGGCCCTCAGACAAGCGCAGTTGGATTTGGCGGCCCGCGGCTATCCGCCATTTTATTGGGCGGGGTGGGTGCTGGTGGAGTAAATGTTCGCTATTTCTTACAGATAAGAAGAGAAAAAGGGCGCCATCGGGAGTAGA
>JALOMC010000027.1 GCA_025455665.1 Chitinophagaceae bacterium
CTGGCCGGTAAAGCCATTGGGCGACAGGGTTTGTGCCGGCGCATAGGCGTGGGCAATGGATGACACATCGAAACTAAAGAGCTGGCTGCTGCGGATGGCAGGCTCTACTTCATCCATTTTTTCCTGCACTTTGCCCACCCGGAAGCAATCGAAGCGGAGCTTGTCGATGGTTTCGAGCAGCTGCGGATTGACGAAATAGCTTTGGAAGCCCACGAGGTTGAACTGCTTGACATAGTTGGGCTCGCTGGTAAGCATTTCCAGCAAAAACTTGTGCGCTGCAAACGGGTGTTCGCGGTCGAGATCGATCAGCGCATCGGCCGCGGTTACTTCTATCAGCTGCTGTTCTTCGGCAAAGGCCTGGTACAGGCCCAGTGTGAGATCGTGGCTGCCGCCAAATATCAGCAGGCGCTTGCCAGCTGGCTGCCGCCAAATATCAGCAGGCGCTTGCCAGCTTTGAGCACTTCTCGCACCACCATGGCCAGGGCAGCGTAGGTATCGTGCAGGGTGGCGCCGGTTTTGATGCTGCCGAGATCGGCTACCTGCAGCTCGGCATGCCACCAGTAAAGGCTGTACAGCTGGCGACGGGCTGCCTGTGCATTGGTAGTAGCGCTGCGTACACCCATGCCACGGCAATCATCGCAACTGAGCAGCAGCAGGTCGGCAGCGTCGAGGTCGTTGTGGTCGGTCAGCAGCTGGCCTATTTGCCCCGGTCGGTAGCCTTCATCTTCTGATACTTCGTAGGGGTTGGGCAGTTCTATCAGCTCCTGAATATGTTGGTACAGCATAGCGATGCAGCAATGATAATGATGGTGAAACGGGATGAAGGTAACGGGACGAAGTGGCGCCGGTTGGCGGCGTTTTTCCAACAGTGGTGAACAAGCAGGTGCCACTGGTATAGGGATGCTATTTGCTGCCGTATTGTTGGCTTTTTGCTACCCGGCATTTGCCCTAATTTGCCCGCTATGGCAGGTAGCAAATGCGCACAAATGCAAAGTAGCTGGCTGGTAGCCCTGCTGCTGCTGTGGCAGCTAAGCGGCCTGGCGCAAGCCCCCAACTGGCAGCTGAGTGCCAGCCAGCAGGTGCTGAAAATGGGCGGGCAAGTTCGCATTACCTATCAACTGCAGCAACAGCGCAGCGAAGACTTTGAAGCGCCGGCCTTTGCTGATTGGCAAGTGGTGGAAGAGCCTGCCGCCAACCACCGCCAGCGCCAAACCTTTAGCTATGTGCTGCGGCCAAAGTATGCCGGCAGCCTGCAGGTACCGGCTGCACGGGTAAAGCTGAAGGGTAAATGGTACGAAAGCAACAGGCTGGTAATAGAAGTGCTGGATAAAACTGCGTCCGACGCTGCCGCCGATGACTTTGCTTTTGACGCCTATGTACTGGGCCCGCAGGAGCAACCAGCAGATAAAATAAAACAGAACCTGTATGTAAAGGCGGTGCTGAGTAAAAACCGCTGTTACGAAGGTGAAAGCATTGTGGCCGAATACAAATTGTATACGCGGGTCAACATTGAGGCTGATATCACCAAACCAGCCAGCTTCCAGGGCTTTCGGTCGGTAGAGCTGCCCCGCCCGGCCAGCGGCAGCCCGTACCAACTGGAAAAACTGAACGGTAAAACATTCAGGGTATACCTGCTGCGGCGGGTACAACTGATACCGCTGCAAAGCGGCCGGCTCACCCTTGGCAGCATGGGTGTGCAGGCCCGCATCAGCTTTGTACCGGCAGGCAGTGTGGGCGGCGGAAGCCAACCGCCACCTACCGCCGCACAGGTCAGCATGGTTCGGCAGGCCCTGCTATCAGAGCCGGCTACAGTAGATGTACTGCCGCTGCCCTCGCTACCCGGTGCCGACAGTAGCAGCATTCCGGTTGGAAGTTTTGCGCAGCAGTGCCAGCTGCTGGCCGATAGTGGTGGCGGCCCATTGCTCACCATTGCCTACAGCGGTAGTGGCCACTGGCCCAGCATACCTGTGCCACAGGTGCAATGGCCGGCGGGTGTCACCGCTTTTGAGCCCACGCTGGATGATAAACTCGACTCACAAGCCGTGCCCATTAGCGGACAGCGGGTGTACGGCTTCAGATTCAGCGCCGACACGGCCATTGAAGGAAAAGTACTGATAAAGGGACTGCTGTATTTTGATGCAGACAGTGGACAATACCGGCAATTAGCAGACACCTTGCTGCCGCTGCGATTGGCTGCGCCCCGTAGCGTGGCAGCCAGCACCCTGGCTGCTGATGCGCCACTGCCGGCTACCGAATGGTTTACCAGGTATGCCCCCCTGCTGGCGCTGGCAGTGGCGGGCAGTATGCTGCTGGTACTGCTGCTCAGGCGCAGCATGAGCCGACGACGAAGGCGCTTACCACCAACGGAGCCTGCAACCGATGTAGCGGCTGACGAAGCAGCCGCCGCTATGTGGCAAACTACTGGCACCTCCAATAGTAGCAAGCCGGTTGCGCAGCTGATGACTGCCCAAAGCATGCAGGCTGTAAAGCACGAAATGGTTTCCCCTTCAACGGCCAAAGAAACAGCAGCGCAACAACGGCAAACACTGCTAAGGCTGCTGGAGGCCCGCCAATGGTGGCAGCCTGGCAGCGGACCAACCGGGCTGGCTGCGCAGCAATTGCCAGCCCCCTTGCTACAGCAGATACAACAGTGGCTGCAGCAATGCCAGCTGGCATGCTATAGCCCACTACTGCAGCAGGCCGACTGGGACCAGCTAGCACAGGAATATGAAGCCCTGATGGATGCGCTGGCTAAGGTGTAAACTTGTATCCTACACCCCGCACTGAATGGAAATAGCGGGGGTTGCGGCTGTCTTCCTCGAAATACTTCCGGATGTTCAGCAAAAAATTATCGATGGTACGGGTGGTGGGAAACACATTGTAGCCCCACACTGTGCGCAGAATATTTTCGCGGGTAACCACCTCACCACTGTGCTCTATCAGCAATTGCAGCAGCATGGCTTCCTTCTTGCTCAGCTCTATGCGTTCACCGTTTTTGAGTAGTGCTTCCTGCGCCCTGAAGTTGATATGATGGCCGCCAAAACTGTAAGTGCCATCGACGGTTTCGGCACCGCTGCGCTTATTTTTTTGCAAAAGCTTTTCTACGCGTAGCAACAGCTCTTCCAGCGCAAAAGGCTTGGTGAGGTAGTCATCGGCCCCTTTGCGCAGGCCCAGTATGCGGTCGTCGGTGCTGCTTTTGGCACTCAGTATCAAAACTGGTGATTCAATTTTTTTGATCCTCAATGTTTCGAGCACGGTCATGCCGTCTATTTCGGGCAGCATCAGGTCCAGGATGACCAAATCGAAATACTCGCCATCCAGCTTATCCAGCGCTTGCTGTCCGTTGTAGGCACTTACCACATCGTAGCCCTCAATGCTCAGGTTCATCTTCAATGTTTCGTGCAGCGCCTCTTCGTCTTCTACCAGCAGTATATTGGCCAGCGAGGTTCCGTTTTTCATCATAGCGTAGCGGGGATATTAGTGGAGTAGGCCGGGAAATGAATGGTAAAAATAGTGCCCTGTGGCACATTGTCTTTGATAGTGACGGTGCCGCCATGATCGGCCACGATGCGCTGTACCAGGTACAGCCCTATGCCGGTGCCTTTGGCTTTGCGGGTTTGCTCATTGCCCAGGCGATAAAATTTTTGGAACACTGCTTGCTTGTCTTTGTCGGCTATGCCGGGCCCCTGGTCAGCTATTTGCAGCAGCACTCCGTTCTGCTGGCGCAGGCTTAGCGTTATACTGCCTTGCTTGTCGGTATACTTCAGCGCATTATCCACCAGGTTGTTGATCATGATACGCAGCAGCATGGCATCGCCGGCTATGGCCAGTTCTTCATCGGCCTGCAGGGTTATTTGGCGGTCGGGAAAGCGCTGGCGGTATTGGCTTACAATATCCTGCAGCAACCGATCCAGCGCCAGCTCTTCGTGATGCCGGCTTTGGCTGCCCGCTTCGTAGCGGCTGGCCAGCAGTATGTTATCGCACAGGTCATTTAGTCGTTCGGTTTCGGCCAGGGTCAGTTGCAGCAGGCGGTCGCGTTGTTGCTCGTCCAGCCGGCGCTTGCGCATGGTTTCAATGTTCAGCTTGGATACTGCAATGGGTGTTTTTAGCTCATGGGTGACTGCCATCATAAAGTTTTGCTGCTGCTGCCCCAGCCGCAGGTAGCGGCGTACGGCCAGGTATACAAACACGGCCCCTACCCATATCAGCAGCATAAAGGTGACGCCTTCGCCCACGTACTGGGCGTATTTGCGTTCTTGCCAGCGTTCTATTTCCTGCTTTTGCTGCTGGTAGCTGGCAGCCGCAGGGTTTAGCTCCTGCAGGCGCAGGGCGGCCATTTCATTGTTCTGGCGATTGAGGGCCACAAACCACCACACCAAAGCCGACATAATATAGGCCAGCAAAAACCAGTAAATAACGGTGATAAGTGCAATCCGCTTTTTTGACCGTTGCATAAGCCCAGCATTTAGTTGGCCACTGGCTCTACCCGCAGGCCAGCCTGTAGTATATGCGGTAGCGGATCTACCCGCATGGTATGCTGCAGGGTAAAGCGAATAGTGCCCGTTTGATGAAAGCGCACCGGTTTGGGCAATAGCAGTACGCGGCGCTCAAATACATCGTCCATGCCCACCCCCAACCACCTATCGGCACCGGCCAATGGTAGTTCAAACTGCTGCACCCGCAGGCTGTCTTGCGGGTATTGTATGCCTACGTTCAGCCAAATATTGCGATACTCATAGCGGTTAGTATGGCGCAGCACTATGTATAGTTTGTAGTCTTTGGTAGTGTCAGTTATGTTGAATTGATATTCGGGGATGAAACTACGTTGCCACTGACCGCCAGGTATATTGGTCTGCTGTTCTACCAGCGCCACCTGCTTACAGCCGGCGAGTACTATGATGCCTACCCAAATCCACCTGGGCCACAGGGGGCGTCGCTCTCTGGTCTTCATCCTCATGGCTTATAAAATATTCAACACCTGCTCTTTGGCTTTTTCCAATTCGTCCTTCATCAGTACCACCGACTTTTGGATATCGGCATCGTTTGCTTTGGCGCCTGTTGTGTTTATTTCACGCCCTATTTCCTGCAAAATAAAGCCCAGTTTTTTTCCTTTTGACGGATCGGCTTCTTGTAAGATGCTAAAGAAATAATCGCAATGATTGTGAAGCCGCAACAGTTCTTCACTGATGTCTACTTTTTCGATATAGTAAATCAGCTCCTGCTCCAATCGGTTGGCATCTATGTTTTCCTTGCTCACCCATTCGGTCAGTTTTCGCTCTATGTTTTCTTTCATGCGCAGCTGCCGCTGGGGCGCCAGGGCAGCCACTTTGTCGGCCAGCTCCCGAATGTTGCGAATGCGGGCTTCCATATCTGCTTGTAGCACATTTCCTTCTTCGGCCCTGTGCTGGCTTAGCACGGTCAGGGCGGCTTCTATTGTTTCCTTCACCAATTGCCACCCTGCCTCATCTATCACTTCGTTTACAGGTGTGACTACTTCGGGCAGCTTTAGCAGAGCACCCAGCACCTGCGAGGTATCCAGGTTTAGTTCAGCACTCAGGTCGTGCACTGTTTTGTAGTAAAACTTTATGAGGTCCGCATTGATTGCCACGGGCTTTTGCGCCCCATTACTCTTTAAGGTAATGTTGCAGTCTACACTGCCGCGTACCAGCCGGCCTGCCATCAGGCTACGGATATCAAACTCATATGGCCTCAGCAAGGGTGGCAGCTTCAGGTTAAGGTCAAATTGCTTGCCATTCAGCGATTTTATTTCGACCAATACGTTGGTTTCGCCGCGGGTGCGTTCGGCCCTGCCAAACCCCGTCATCGATTGAAGTGCAGTTGCGGTCATGATACGGTAAATGTAAGGCAAAGGGCGGCAGTGCCCCCGGCTGTCGCGGTCGAATATCGGCTTAAAAGCAAAGCGGTTGCGGCCATTATAGACCACAACCGCTTTGACTTGTTCGTTTTATCGATCGGTTACTGCCGGGTGAGCACGTAACTATTGTTCACAAAGTCTACTACAATCCGGTAATTACCCGTGGTATTGGGGGCCTTAAAGTTTTGCCCTTCCGGTTTTAGTACGCCGCTAAGTTTGGCAGCTTCTACACTGTTATCATCTACGCCATACTTCTTGCCCCAGTTTCCTGGCTCAGGCAGTATCAGGTATTCCTGCCCTGCCGTCAGGTTGATGGTGATGTCCCACTGCGTAGAGTTGCGGCGGGTGAACCGCTGCGTATTGCCAACCAGGTTATCCCATCCGCCGGGCGTAGCACCTCCTACCATCACAAGGTTTTGTGGCAGGCCGTGCTGCTGCGTAAATGGCGTAACAGTAAAGCGCCCACGCTGGAAGTCGAGGATGATACGATACCAGCCATCTACCAGCGGACCAGGGAAGTTGCTGCTCAGTTCCTGGCCAAAATCGCCACCCTGCCACAGATTCGGCAGGCTGCCATCTGCTACGGAGTATTTGCGCCACTGTCCATTTTCGGGAATGATGAGGTAAGAACCACCGCCGATGAGGTAAAACACACCACCGAAAGTGGTTTCATCAATGCGAGTCAACTCTTGCTTCGGCACAGGCACCGGGTTGCCCCAGCCACCCTCTGTAGCATCACCTACAATAAACAGCTTGCCGGTGTTAGGAAGCGGTACCCTGGGCGGAATTCGATAGGGCGTGTAGCGAATGGTAATGGGAGCAGAAGTATACCGCTCATTGTTGTTGCCATACGATGAAATCACACGGGCCTCAATGTCGTAAGGCTTGCCAAACTCAAGGCCAAAGGCCAGCAGGACGGTGTTTAGGTCTTTGCCCAAAAAGGAATAGCTACGATCGCCTACTACTTCACGGCTCACTGCCTTGCTAAAGTTGCGGCCGGCGCTATCCAGCTGAATAATGTACTTGTTGTTGGCTGCGTTAGTGCTGTACTGCGGATCGGTCCAGGTAAACGACAGCACAAATTTGCTGCTATCGCCAGCCACCGGCGCCAGACTAGTGACCGAGCTGGTCAACACCGGGGCTTTGCCATCGGCAAAAAACGGCAACTCGGACACCTTTTCGCAGGCTGCCAGGCCTATCACCAGCGCAAAGCCGGCGGCCAAAAATTTATTGAACAGCTTCATACGATTTGCTTTTTTACGTGGAGTTTATTGTTTTACTACGTTGAAACGACCGCTCTGGAAGTTCACCGTGATTTTGTACTTACCGGCAGTAGGGGGGCCAATGAAGCCAGGCTCGGCGTCACGCTGACGGAACTGGCCCGCTTCCCACGTGCCGCCATCAATCATGTGAAATTGGGTACCCCAGTTGCCTTGCTCCTGTATCAGCTTGTAGTTGCCACCACCGGGCATATCCACCGTCAGCTCATACAGTGTATTGGTTACGCGGGTAAAGCGCTGTTGTCCATCAAACGGTGCTCCCAGTGGGTTGCTCCAGCCGCTGGCAAAAGCGTTGCCGGTAGCCCAAAGCGTATTGGCAGTGGGCGGTGCTACTGCGGGCGGCGGGCTGAAGGGGCGAGCTGTAAAGCGCACCACATTGCTGGTAAGCGCCATACCGCCGCTCAGGCCAATGCTGCTGATGACCCGTGCTTCAAAGTTGTAAGTACGGTCAGCCGGCAGGTTCATAAAGTTGGCACCGCTCAGCAGGGCATTGAATTCGCCTACGGTATAATTGCGGTTCAGGTCGCGGGAAACGGCCACAATGCCTTTTGACCGGCTGCCAAAGTTGGCACCCACCGTGTCTATCTCCAACCGGTAGTTCACATCGTGCGAACTACGGCCGGTAGTCAGCTTGTAGTTAGGATTGGTCCAGTTAAAATTGATAGCAGGATCTCTATCAAATGCGGCGCCTGGCGTAAGTGCCGGCGAGGTAGTAGAAATGGTCAGCACAGGTGCGGTACCATCCTCGTAGAACACTTTGTTCTCATCTTTTTCGCAACCCCAGCCCAACACTACAATGGCGGCTAAAGCGCTTATGATCGTGAGTTTTTTCATAACTGTTCAGTTTTTAGCTGTGGTAGAATTAATAGTTTGGATTCTGCTTCAGATTCGGGTTGGCTATGATATCTGTAAGCGGAATGGGGAAGATGCGACGGAACGACTCGACACCACGACCATCGCGTACTCCGCCTTTCCAGGGCCACAGGTAGCTGGCCTCAGTAAAACGGTTATAACGAACGAGGTCAGTACGGCGGAAGCCTTCCCAATACAATTCGCGGCCACGCTCATCCAGCAAAAAATCCAGCGTCAGCTGCGTGCTATTGATGTTGGCGCCGGTGCTGCCGTTATTAGCACGTGTACGCAGGGCATTCACGTATTGCAAGGCCAAATCGGCACTGCCGCCGGTACCACCACGCAGGTGCGCCTCCGCATAAATCAGATACATTTCGGCCAGGCGGAAAACCGGGAAATCATTGTCTGCAAAGGTGCCTTGCGGATCGCTGCCTTGCTGGCCGGCACGGTTCACGTTCCGAAACTTGGTCACAGCCCAACCATCCACGAAGCGGCTGATATCGTTGATCTCCAGATTATTCTGGAAAAACTGTGCCCGGCGATCAGTATTGCCACTGGGGTCGGCAAAAAGCTGTGGCAGGCGGCGGGTAGTACGCAGACCAAACCAGCCACCATTGATGCCAAATTCGGCCGGGTTCATATTGTCGCCTACAGCGGCATGTACAAGGAAAGTGGTGCCACCAAAGTTCTGGGTGCGGATACCATCGTAGTTGATGGTGAAGATGAATTCATCTTTATTCAGATGATTGTCGGCCAGGTGCAAGTGGCGATAGTTGGGCTCCAATTTATAGCCAGCATCAATCACTTTTTTAGCGTTGGCCAGGGCTTCGGTAAAACGGGGTGCCCCTATGTACACTTGCGCATTTAAATACATGCGAGCCAGTAGCGACCATGCAGCAGCCTGGTCGGCACGCCCATACTCATTTGCCCGGGGGGCTGCCAATGCGGGTTCAATTTCACGCAACTCCTTTTCGATGAAATTGAAAAGGTCGGCACGGTTTGTTTGCACAGGGAAAAACACACCAATCGGATCATTCTCGGTTAAGAAAGGCGGATTGGCATACAGGTCCATCAGCACCCAGTACTGAAATGCACGTAGAAAACGAGCCTCTGCCCGAAAGCGGCGGATATTGTCGGCGGCAGCGCCAGCTATACCTCGCTCAGCCAACTTACCGTCGGTAGATTCACGAATGAATTCGTTGGCCAGCGTAATTTGATACACTGAACGGTAGTACAGGCCCTGTAGCATGGGGTTGCTGCTGCTCCAGTTCATGTTGTGAAAGTCCTGAATACCAGGGTCATTCCAGGCTACCACTGCTTCATCAGTGGTCAGCTCCTGCGCCTTCCAAAACAAGCGAAGGAAATCGGATGTACCCTCATCGATACCGGCTATGTCGCCAGCGCCTGCCGGGCCTGCGTTTCCGGTGAGGGCAAAAGCGCCATACATTTTGGCAGCTGCCCGGTTATATCCTGCAGCGTCGGCGTATACCTTTTCCGGCGTCAGGTCATTCAGCGGAAACCGGTCAAGGTCTTTGGTACAAGCCGAGAAGATGACGGCGGTGCTCAGCACCAGTCCTGCAAGCTTCATGGTTTTGCGTATCATAATGAATGTTTTTTCAAGATTCAGTTTCAAAAACCGGCGACGCATGGTCTAAGTACGTTCAAACAGCTGTCTCCGGTTTGTTTTGTTGAAGTGCGTGTTTAAAAGCCCAGTTGCAAACCCAGCGAGTAAGTGCGGGGACGGGGGTAAATGTTGGCATCAATGCCGCCAAATACTTCCGGATCCAAACCATCATACTCAGTTATTACAAACACGTTCTGTACGTTGGCCGTCATGCGGAAGCTTGTTTTCTTACCAAACAATGAGCCAAAGTCATAACCAATATTCACGTTGTCCATGCGCAGGAATGAAGCATTCTTCACATAGTAATCGCTGAAAAACTGGTTGTTGGCAAAGCGGGTGTTAAACACGTCCCGATAACCATTGCTCAGGAAGTTGGCCGGGTCCAGAATGGCACGGGCTACTCCATTGTTGCTGGCTACGTTGTTGTACACATAGTTGCCAAAGTTGGCACGCATTACAAAACCGGCACTGAAGCGGCCTACTGTCAAATCGCTGCTCAAACCGGCAAACAATTCGGGGTTAGGCGCCTTATAGCGATACAAGTCATCTTCATTAATCGAACCATCGCGGTTGCGATCTTCATACACGCCTTCTATCGGGCGACCATTTTTATCGTACACCTGCTGGTATACATAGAAGCTGAAAGGCCGATGACCTACGCTTTGAATCTGGATGGTATTGCCGGTACCACCCTGTATACCGCCAGTTTGTACACCACGAGCAGTCGGGTCTTCCACCTTGCTCAGGTTGGTAATTTCCAGATCGTTGTATGTCAGGTTGAAACCAACGTTCCAGACCGCCTTTTTCGATTTGATTGGCGTCGTATTCAAGGTGAATTCAACGCCCTTGGTGACCAGGTTACCTACGTTGGTAGTCAGGAAGTTGCTGAAATTGCTACCGGCGGGTATGGGTACAAAGCTCAGCAGGTCTCTCGATTCTTTGTAGAAATACTCCACACTACCAGTTACACGGTTGTTCCAAAGTCCGAAATCCAACCCGGCATTGTATTGCACCGTTTCTTCCCACTTCAGGTTTACATCGTAGGCGCCCGGGCGCAGCAGGTTCAAAAAGCTATTGCCAAACTGGTATTGCGCATTGTTATTGCTAAGTGAGTAGATCGGCAGATAGCCAAACAGCGGGCCAATATCTTGCTGACCAGTCACACCATAGCCTACCCGTAGTTTCAGGTCGCTGATGGTTTTCGAGTCACGCAAAAATCCTTCCTCACTTATTTTCCAGGCAGCTGCCAGGGCGGGGAACATGCCCCAGCGGGTATCGGGCGAAAAGCGGGACGATCCGTCACGACGCAGCGTGGCCGTCAGCAAGTACTTGTCGTTGAAGGTGTAGTTCAACCGGCCGAAGAATGAAATCAGCGTCAGTTGAGGTTTATCCAGCGGAAACGGCGGCTCGCTGCCGGGCCTGATCTGGCCGTTGGCAAAGCGGTCGGGGAAGAGGAAGTTAGTGGTCAAAAAGTCCTGGTAGCTGTAGCCGGCCGTTACATCAACTTTGCTTTTCAGCGACTTAATGTCTTTTACATAGTTCAGGTAAAACTCCAGCAACTTCATGTCGCGTTCCTGCTTGTATTCATTGGCAGTACCCGGGCGGTCGGTGGCAGCCTGGCTGGCAGCAGTAGCCGGTACGTCCACGGTGCCGCTACCACGGGCAATATCGTAGCCCAGATTCAGGTTGGCACGCAGGTCGGGCAGAAAATGAAATTTGTAATCCAACTGCAGGTTACCCAGGCTCCGAAATACATCGCTCCGGTTATCCTGCTGCTCCAGCAGGCCCAGTGGGTTGCGGGTAGCCAGTTGGTTGGGCTTGCCTGTGCTGGGATCCAGCCATTCGAAAAAGCCGCCGAAGTTGTTATTGCCGCTGTAAATGGGCTGCGTAGGATCGAAACGGACCGCAGCACCAATAGCACCCTGGTCGGCAAAACGGAACTTTGAGTTAGTAGCCTTCAGGTTCAGGTCTACCGACAGGTGGTTTTTAAAAAACTTGGGGCTCAGGTTAATAGAGCTTGTAAAACGCTTCATGTTGTCAGTACGCAGTACACCATCCTGATACATGTAGCCTACCGATGCACGGTACGGCATTTTGCCGGCACTGCCGCTGATGCTCAGGTTATTGTCGCTCGACAGGGCGTTCTGATAAATGGCATCCTGCCAATTGGTATTGGCTGTACCCAGCCGGCTTATTTGCGATGCATTGCCATTGGCACGTACAAAACCACGCACCTCATCAGCACTCAGCACATCTACCCGGTTGGCTGTGGTTTGCACAGCCAGGTTGGTGCTGAAGTTGATGCTGGGCTTGCCACGCTTACCTTTTTTGGTGGTAATGATGATCACACCATTGGAGGCGCGGCTACCATAAATAGCCGTGGCCGAGGCGTCTTTCAACACGTTGAACGACTCAATATCGTTCGGGTTGATCAGGCTGAGCGGGTTGGGCGATCCGGCAATGCCGCCGTTGTCTACCGGCACCCCGTCAATCACAATCAGCGGATCATTGCTGGCATTGAGCGAAGCGCCACCACGAATACGGATAGCACTACCTGCACCGGGTGCACCACCCGATACAATTTGCACACCAGCCACTTTGCCGCTAATCAGCTGCTCAGGTGAGGGAATATTTCCCGTTTGAAAATCTTTGGCCGAAACGGTTGTAATAGCACCGGTCAGGTCTTTTTTACGGGTGCGGCCGTAGCCAATTACTACTACTTCGTTCAGGGCAGTTTTGGCGCCATCCAAAAACACCTGCATGTTAGGGGCGGCAGCGGCCTCTTTGGTACCATAGCCTACATAAGTAAACACCAGCGTGGCGCCTTGTGGCACCCGCAGCGAGAAGTTTCCATTGCCATCGGTGGCAGTTCCGGAAGTGGTGCCTTTTAGAGCTACGGATACACCAATGAGCGGCGAGCCATCCTTAGAATCACTCACTTTACCAGACACCAAAATGGTTTCCTGGGCCATTGCTGCAAGACCGATCAGCAAAAACACCGGAAGGACCATTCCTTTCAGCAGTCGTTGTAAGGTCATACAATTGAAATTTACAGTTGAAGTTTATGTTGATGGTTGTTCAACCTAAGGGTGAAAAAGGCAATCGGTAAAAAGCAAACACGGGCAAGCGGCAAGCATCGGTCATCTGATAAGACAAGCAGCTGCTGTGAAGCGCTGCTGCCAACTGTGTATTTTTTACATGGTAAAGATGCCGCCGTTTCAAGGTTGTTTTCTATGATGAAAATCATGCTGGCCACCAGCATCTTTTTTTTGGGTGGCCAGCATGATTGCAAGGCTATAGTCGGTTCAGGTTGCCGGTCACTCTAAAGCGCTTGCCCGGAGCAACGTTGAGCGTAGCGCCTGGCTGCACGGTCAGGTTCACGTTCAGCACTGCCTCGCCGGTACCAGCCGGATCTACCGTAATGGTGGAGCCTGCAGGCAATACGGCCGGCGGAATCTGGCCATCCTGCCAGTTGGCCGGGTCGTTCCAGTTGCCACTGCCGGTAAAGGTGAACTGGGTGCGCACCGCCGTTACATCGCGGTCGGTAAACAGCAGGAAGGTACCCGGCGGCAGGTTGAACTGCTGTGTTTCCTGGCCGGGATTGATAGTGATTTGCGTAGCAGTAAGGCCGCCATTTATGTTTGTGAAAGGATCAAACGGCTGCACATTGTGCGCATATACAAACCAGGTACCGGCATTGGGAAACGTAACGAAACCTGTTTGGTTACTCACTTCAAAGTTGCCCATCACCACCAGGCGCAAAGCATTGCTGCGAATGCGCTGCCATTTGAAGCCACCTGCCAGGCTGAAGTCAAGATCATTGGTCACGAATGTGGGCAGGTACGACGGGTTGCGGGTACGCAGGCTGATGAGGCGGCCGTACATATCACGCAGGTTGCGGCGGAAAGTATTGTTGTTGTAATTGATGGGGGAGTTCGGATCGTTGGGGTTGGGCATGGCCCATGCCGGCGGCTTGGGCGATGTACGACAGTC